>JBAYAL010000193.1:0-4271 GCA_041669825.1 Eubacteriales bacterium
TATACAACTGAAAGCAGTTCTCCAATACTTGCATATCTCCATATATGTCTATAGATGCCAAAAAAAGAAAACGCCACCAAGAATACAATAGTCGATATAACTGCAGTATTCATATATGTAACAGGGTATTCCGGGGGTAACTCACCCTCAAAACGCAAGTAGAAACTGCCAAAGACGGCTATATTAATCATAATAATATCAAAAAGCATAAAAAGAATTGTACGTTTAGGATGTGTCACTATATTTTTCAACCCTTTCCAAACAATTATTAGTTAACATTTAAATATTTCTCATAAATTCTACTACAGTTTATACTAATTTACAATCTGAAGTCAAAGTAAATTCTGGGAGTGTTTTTCTTAATTTATTATGCTTATTTTTTTAACTCCAACCTCTCCTTTAAGACTTGTATGAAAATACTAGGACGTATTTAGGTAATCTAAATAACTAGGTAAAAGAAACAGGGCGTTTCACTTTTACGCCCTGAAATAATAATAATTTAATATTAGCTGTTTTAACTGTTTTAGCTGTTTTAACTGTTTTTAATTTTATCAATTCTTTTAATTTTATAGATAAAATGTTATATTTTCGAGCGATCCAAAATGTTTTTTAGACTTAAAAGGCTTTTATCTGTAACTGCCTGATTTCCACCAAACACTTTTACATCTACTTTTTCCGAAAGAGACAACAAGTAATTTTCCAAATCTGACCCACTTTTTACCCCATCTGAAGGCACAAGTAGCATAGGGGATTTTGTTTTGGCTGCCAAAGCTGCTCCAGCTAAAGCATCCGGGAAATCAAATCCCGAAACAAGATAAAGCTCCGATATATCTGAGTAATTTTCCTTTACTATAAGCGCAGCAGTTTCATATCTGTCACTTCCTGCAATCCTATTTACATTTTTTTCTCCCAAACCAGATATTTGATATATTTGATTCATTACATTTTCTGAAATAACTGCTTCCCCACCTGCCGCAATAATATTTCTGGGGCACAATTTTTGAAGGATTTGCTTCGTTTCATACGGAATTTCATCTTTTTTTACCAATAACAGAGGATACCCAGAACTTGCAGCTGCTGATGCGAGAGAAAGGGCATCGGGGAAATCCTCTCCGGTCGCTATAGCAACCCCCTTATCCAGTGGAAATCTAGCTGCTATTAGGGCAGCAGTCTCATATCTGTTACTTCCTGCAATCCGTTCAATATCATCAGTCCAATATACCACCTTTTTAATATCTTGTTCAACTTTCTCAGATAATGCTCCTTGGCCTCCAAGTAAAATTACCTTGAGTGGTTTTAATTTGGCTAAAGCATCGCTTACTCTGACGTCTAATTCGTCTGATCCCGTAAGCAATATTGGTGCATTATTCTTGGCTGCAAGTGGCACTCCTGCGAGGGCATCAGGAAAATCATCCGCTTTAGAGATTATCACCGTTTCACAACCATTAGACCAACCTTCAAGAGCAATCTGTACCACAGTTTCAATCCTATCAGCCCCTGAGATCCTTGTGAAATCTTTTAATAGCTCTGCCATTTTAGCAGCCTCAGCAGCCTCATTTTCAGCACTAAATACTGCATAATGAACAGGCTCGGGAGTCTGCCAGTTTCCACTACTACTTGGTACTGTGCCAGACGGAATCTGGCAGGCAGGTACAGGAGTTATTTTAACTGGGTTCACCACTCCCTGATAATAATCTTGCGAAATAAGATTATAAATTTTACTTTGGTACGTCGACGAAGAATTATTAGGATTGTTTCTTGTAGACCAGCTATTATATGCCCAAATCGCAAAATACCAGTTTTCTAGTTTGCTTTTATCTCCATCCCCTATTTTGGGAACCATATCCCATTTGGCATTAAGCATATCGGCTCCATAAGCAATATTAAAATCAATATCATACTTTAATTTATTTACCGTATAAGTATCTGCTGAGCTATAACTTCCTATCTGCATAATCCCTATATATTTTCCTGCACCAATTACTGGATTCCCATAATTATCAAACTGTCTCCACCCTGACTCATGATAAGCAATTGCTTTAAGAATTTCAGGTGGTATCTTTTTTTCAATCGCTATTTTTTCAATTTTTTTTGCTGTTTCTTCGATGGTAGGATTACTATAAGCAGCTTCGACTGGCTTAGAATAAAACGGAAGAATCAACAAGGCAACCAAAACAATTATCATAACACTTTTTGCCTTATTTTCTATTTTCATTATATTCTCCTTACATAAAGTAATAATACTCATAATTTTTACAACTATTTAAAGCCATAAACAACTTATCAATAAGTTCCCTCTTTATTTAGTCTTTATTTAGTTCGCGATAATGTCTACTATTCCCTTTGTCATTATATTTCCAATTTAAGGTAATGTATTTCAATTTTGTTGAAATATGTAAAAAACAACTAAAAGTATTTTTCGTTGTTTTTACCTTAATTGTAATTAAGTCTGTCCAAGGAGGGCTCTCGTCTTAATAATTGTATCGTCACTAATAACCCCTTCTCCTCCAATGACATTAATGTTTGTTGTAACTGGCAGTGTCTTTAAATAATTCTCTGTAGGAGAATTATTTTCAAATCCATTTGGAGAAACCAAAAGAAGACAGGAATTTTTCGCTGCTGCAAGTGCGCCTGCCACTAATGGGTCTATAAAATCCTGGCCTGTAGCCAGATACAAGGATTCAGTCTGTGGATAAAATTCTTCAGCAATTTTTACGGATGTATCATATCGATTTGGCCCAGACATCCTCTTAATATTTTCAAGAGAAATACCTGAAACCATAGATAGGCGATCAACTACCTTAGACGAAATTACAGCTTCTCCTCCTGCTATATAAAGACTACTTGGAAACGTCTTCTTCAAGAATGCTTCCGTTACTTCTGGAATACTGTCTTTCTTGAGAAGCAAAAGGGGAATACCCTTTCCTGCTGCTGCTGAAGCTAAGCTAAGAGCATCAGGAAAATTCATACCTGTAGCCAAGGCTACTTCTCCATTTACTGGGAATTCATCAGCTATAAGGGCTGCTGTTTCAAATCTATCTACTCCAGCAATTCGAGTAATATCTTCAGTCCAAGATGCTACTTTCCTTAGACTTTGTTCTACCGTCTGACTCAGTGCACCTTCTCCACCTAGCATTATTATTTTAACTGGTTTTAACTTATTTAGAACTTCTATTACTCCATCATTTAAGTTATCAGAAGTTGTGACTAGGATAGGCGCATTATATTTTTTAGCCAAAGGTACGCCTGCTAAAGCGTCCGGAAAATCATCAGATCTTGTAATAATTACTGTTTCACAGCCATTAGGCCATCCTGTTAATGCTATCTTATTAGCAGTATCAATACTATTCTCGCCCACAATTCTTATATCCGAACCTTGAACCTCTCCCCTGCTAGCAGCTTCATTAGTTCCCACCTTCAAATCTCCAATATGAACAGGTTCTGGGGTCTCCCAAGTTATACTTTTACTAGGAAGAGTCCCTGCTGGGAGGAGCGAAGCTGAAATTGGAGTGATACTTATTGGGGTTACAACATCCGTATAATATTCTGTTGCTGCATATTTCAATACCTTATCCTGATAAGCAAGTTTGCCTTTTTCAGCAGCAGTATTGGGATTGTTAACAGATGAATAGTTGTTGTAAGCCCATATTGCAAAATACCAGTTTTCCAATTTATCTCTGTCTCCATCTCCTATTTGAGGAACCATGTCCCATTTGTCATTAAGAAGATCAGCTCCATAGGCAATATTAAAATCTATATCAGATTTTAATTTATTTACTGTTTCAGTATCCGAAGAATCATAACTGGTAATCTGCATTATCCCAAGACTGGGACGGCTTCCAGAATTATTCACCACTAGATCACCATTTTCATCCCACTGCCTCCAACCCGTTTCTGTGAAAGCAATCGCTTTAAGAATAACACTGGGAATAAGTTTAGCTTTAGCAATTATTTCTAATTTACGGGAAATTTCTTCTAACGAAGGATTCTGGTATGTCTGGATTTTTACCGCTTGCACGGGATAGGTTACGCTTATTAACAAAAATAATACAGTAACTGCAATAGCAATAACTTTCTTTTTGAACATATTTCTTTTCACCTCAGATTTTTCTATGAAATAACAATAAATATCTCATAGAAGCTATGTTGCATGATTATGTAATTTGTCATTATAAAAATTACATAAGTATCTAAGTTCTCCATATCTTGTTAAAATCCTGCTTAAATTAAAAATTAGACAAAATTAGACAAAATTAGACAAAATTAGACAA
>JBAYAL010000194.1:0-4255 GCA_041669825.1 Eubacteriales bacterium
ATTTATCTTCTAAGTAACAATCTATTTTTTTACTCCCTAATCGGGTCACACTTGTGGGCAAGACCTGAGAAATTGGTCTTTCATTTTCTAACACCTCACCGATTATATCAATAAGATAAGGCTGTAGTTTCATTGGAAAATCCTGTCCATGTACTTTAATCATTTCCTCAAGCTGTCCTAAATCAAATGCCTTCAACTCTATGTTCCCGAGCTCCCCTACCAACATCTGACTCCAAGTATCTATATTCTTGTCTACAAGAGTATATCCTACTTTCAATAATTCAGACCCTATCTTAGATTTATTAGAAAGAAGAAAATTTCCCACTATTTGGTAATTGTTTTCTGCAATGGACTTCATGAAAATATTGGAAAGGTTTATCCTATTTTTTTTAAATAATTTTACAGAGGATTGTGGGTTCAGTAATTCTTCTCCTACAAAACATGCCATTGACTTTGCAAACCTAGGTTTTGATTTTACGATAACTCCTTGGGTAAGTGGCACATCATTCCCCCATACTCGCCAAGGATGGTAGGGGTGAAAAATCATCCACAGCGCTTGCTTATTTGTTAAATAACCTACCAAAGCATAAATAGGTACTGAGCAAGCCAGACTCACTGAACCAGTTATGTTAAACCTACTTTTGGTAAGTCCAAATCCAAATCCCGCCAATATTCCTAGAAAACCACCAAACCAAGAGATTGGTTTCAGTTCCTTCCCCATAAAATCTTCTACTACCTCTTGCAGTTGCTTATTTGGCAATTTAGCCAAATTGCTAGCCACAATAGCATCGATCTGGCCTTTGGTAATTACTTCCAAATTATCGCCTAAGAGATGAATACTACCACTGGATATTCTCGTCACCATGTTCGGCATGGCATTTATGCGATCATACAAACTATAAATAGGTTTCCCTTGAAATTCTTCAAGTCCTTTTTTTGTATACGAAGTCATTTTTTCAGCTATTTTCTTAGTTACTTTATCTTCAACACTTGCATTTAAAATATCACTCAATTTTTTATCATCCATAAATTTTTTACTCTTTTGAACAATAATTTTCACTAGGTAATCACGTCGTTTTTCTAAGAGCGATACCATGTTTGTCTTATATTCTGCTACATTTGATTGTAATGCTTCATTCGAAATAAGATCGCTAATTTTTTTGTTACTTACCTCTTGCAGCATACCCCTAAATTCCTTATACACTGTTGTTGTAAATTTAGGAGTATATAAAAATTCTTTTTTAAACTTTAGAATATGCACCTTAATATAAGCTTCAATAGACTCTGCAAAAGGACGTTTTACAAAATCACCAAGCTTCTTATTAAAATAAGAATCAACACCTTTAAAATCAAACTCTGCTACAAGCTTATCTAAATTCTTTTCAATAAGCAGACTAATATCATCGCTCGTAAAAATTCCTTGGGTCTCTAAGCTAGAAAGCATTACACTGATATTTGTATTTTTTAAATAATCCACAAAACCCAAAGATATTTCCTCACTAAGGGCACGAACATCTACGTTTTCATGAATTCCCCGAATAATTTTATCAACGACTTGAAATTTACTTACCAGCTCATTACTAGCAAGTTGTTCATAAAGAATATTTTTCATCCACGAGTTAAGACCAGATTCCTCTTCTAAGGTACTTTTCAACGCCCCTTCGATACTATTTTCGATTAGCTCTTGGTTTTCTTTCAACCACATGATGAACTTATTCACCACGTTCGGCAACTTTGAGGCTAGAAAGGATTCTATACTGACTGCCAATTCTGGTTTAAACAGACTAAAAAGGGGCATATGAGTTTCTTTTAATATTTCAAATAAATAATTGGAGGTTTGCTCTAATAGCTTTTTGCCTTCAGAGGACTTCAAAAATCGAATAATATATTGCAGAAGTTCCTTACTCACATTTTCCGCATTGGTACGACCAAATAGTTCGATTAATGTTTTATCTTTTATACTCTTTTCAAAAGTATCGACAATCAAGCTTATATCTAGTTGTTCATATAGATTATCAACCAATTGTTGAATTGATTGATCAAATTTTTCTTCAAGGTTGCCATGAAAATTCTCCATAGCCTTATTTAAATTCTCTGCCGCCGTGTCAAACACCATAGACGGAATTAAATCCGTAAAAGAGTCCTCACTATATTCACTGTAAATTGATGATATAAAGGAATCCAAAATATCTGTTTCACGACATATATTCAAGCTCGTATCAATTACTTGACTTACAAGTAACTCTACTTGCTCTTCACTTAAAATGTTTTGGAGTGAAACATCCTCATATGCGCATTTAAGAACTTCATCAACAACACCTAACTGCTTCTCGTCAAGAAATGCAAAAAGATTATTCAAGCTTTTGGGCATTTGTGGAATTTGACCCAAACTCATATTTTCAGTAACATTGTATAACTGTTTTTGCAGAAAATCATTCACAATTTTGTTAACTTCCAGCTTAAATTCATCTTTGCTAAGTTCACTCTGTAAAGTACCATGGTTAATAATATCCCGCTCCACCAATTGACTCACATTACTGATAAATTCTTCTCTCGTTTCAATGATTAATCCACCAAATCCCAATACTTTCTTAAAAATCATCTTCACAGCTGTCGTATTGGTAACATATCCTGTAATCCCACCTGTTAAGGCTTGTATCGCTAACTCTAAACCATTCATTCAAATCCACCCTGTCTATCAAGTATATTAAAAGGAGGCTGTTCTCTCAGCCTCCTCATTCTTGGGAACAAATTCATCCATTGATAGCTTATTTGATAGTTTATTTTAAAAAGCCTTGCAAAATTGTATCTTCTGCTTCTTTTTCTGTCAGTCCTAAAGTCATTAATTTAGTCAGCTGCTCTGAAGCAATTTTGCCAATAGCCGCTTCATGAATTAGTTGCGCATCCGAATGAAATGCCGTAATCTCAGGAATCGATGAAACTTGAGCCTTATCCATAATAATCGAATCACATTGAATATGTCCACGGCATTTAGTGTAACCACGCATATTCAAATGGAAGAGTTGTTTAGAATCATCCTGAGCAACAGACCTGGAAAGTATTTGAGCAGTAGAGTCTTCTCCCCTCAGCTCCACAGTTATATTGGATTCAGCGCTTTGCTGAGCATTTGTGAGTAATCTTTCAGTCACAATTAAACGGGCATTCTTATGTAAAACCACTTCTGTATCCCGCTTGGTCTGATCAACACCCTTAATCTGGATCATTTCCAACTCTGCAACGCCTCCCTCTTCCACTTCAATAATAGTCTTTGGATTTAGGATACGTTCTCCGCTACCATCACCTTCACCATAATGTTTTTCAACATATTTCATCTTAGCACCCTTACGAACGAAAAATTCGTGAATGCCATCATGTTGGGCTTTTTTGCTACTAGAATTATGAATTCCACAGCCAGCCACAATTATCACATCAGAATCTGAACCAATTTCAAAAGTATTATAAACCATATCATCCATACCTTCAGAAAGAATAACGGGGATATGCACACTTTCTCCTTTAGTTCCAGGCTTGATAATAACGTCAATACCAGGTTTGTCCTTTTTCGTCACTATATCGATATTTGCCGTAGTATTCCGACCAGCACCCTCACCATTTCTTCGGATATTATAGGCCCCTTGGGGTACTTCATGCAAATCAGCGACTTCCTCTAATATCTTTTTATCTATCGCACTCAGCATTTGTTTTCCCTCCTATCACACAAGTATCGCGACACCTACAACCAGAATCCAAGCGCTCAATTTCTCCCAGAATTTTCTCCTGATTTGTTACTTCACTAATCATTCCATTGGCGACTAAAATAACTTGGTGAGCCAGTCTAAGAATTCGCTCCTGGTGAGAGATAATTACAATCGTCGTATCATATTTTTCATTTAAGCTTTTAAAAGTTTCCGTCAACTTTTGAAAACTCCACAAATCAATTCCCGCTTCAGGTTCGTCAAAAAGGGCGATTTTTAAATTACGAGCTATAACACTAGCAATTTCTAAACGTTTTAATTCTCCACCAGAAAAGCTAGCATTTATTTCTCTATCCAAATAATCCTGAGCACATAAACCCACATCAAAAAGAAGATCACAGGGATTAACCGAACTTCCGGGGCCAGTAGCCAATCTCAGCAAATCCCTAACCTTCATTCCCTTAAAACGGGGGGGTTGTTGAAAAGCATAGCCAATACCCAAACGAGCTCTCTCCGTAATGCTTTTTTGCGTAATATCTATACCATCCAAAAGAATTTCC
>JBAYAL010000195.1:0-4240 GCA_041669825.1 Eubacteriales bacterium
GTCCGCATTTAACTGACTAACTACCATATCGGTAATAATTTTGGCCCAATAATCTACATTAGCAGTTCCTGCTGGAATAAATGCTTTCTTAATTGCCTTTAAAATTTTGGTGTGATCAAAATTTTCTCTTCTCCCATCCCTCTTTACTACATACATGTTTATTCCCCCCACACAAAAGTTCTAATTATTTTTTTTCTTAATTAGTTGATTCAATTCTTCCATAAATTTCTGTATATCTTTGAATTGACGGTATACAGATGCAAACCTAATATAGGCAACTTCATCAAGCTCAAAAAGCCTATCCATCACTGCCTCTCCAATTTTTTCACTGGCAACTTCTCTTTCATTTTCGTCCCTAAAATATCTTTCAATTTCAGACACTGCTTGTTCCAATGTTTCAGTAGGTATTGGCCTCTTTTCACAAGCTTTTTGCAAACCTGACATAAGTTTTTGTCGTGAAAACTGTTCCCTACTTCCATCCTTTTTCACCACGACAAGCTGGATATCTTCATATTTCTCATATGTAGTAAATCTTCTCAAACAAGCGTCACAGGCTCTCCTACGCCTTACTGCCATCCCTCCTTCTATTTGACGAGAATCAAGCACCCTTGTTTCTTCATTATTACAAAAAGGACAGTGCATATTTATCCCCCTATCAACATCTTGTATATCTATTATAATATCAGTACTATATATAGTTAGCAAAACACATCAGTGCCAATTTACCTTAATTATTCCCTTCTAGATTTCGCTTATTCAATTTTCCTTTGTTTTTTGTTCAATACTATAATAAATAAAATTTATTACTTTAGTCCTATTTAAACCAGACTAATTTTATCATCAATTTCGTAAAAAATAATTAGCTTGCACCATAAGTTTATCAATATTAGGTTTCAAACAGTGTAAAAAAGAGTTGAAAAATATTAGTTATATTCGTCACACTCTTTTTTCTTCCTAATTCACAAGTAAAATATATTAATTTTATTCTATCTCCATGGAATCATCATATTCACATATTATATTTCTTCCACTACCCTTTGCTTTGTAAAGTGCTGAATCCGCCCTAGTCATAAGATTATCAAACGTCATTTTCTCCTTTAAATTAGCATACCCTATACTAACCGAAAACCATATCTTTATAGATTCATATAAAACTGGTTCACTAGCCATAGCCTTGCGAATTCTCTCTGCCAAATTAACAGCATCTGAACATCCCGGCATAACAACTGCAAACTCTTCCCCTCCGTACCTGCAAACAATATCTATTTCTCTAGTTTCCTGTTGAAGTCTTTTACCAATTTCCACAAGCACTGCATCCCCAGCCATATGGCCATAACTATCATTAACCTCTTTAAAATGGTCAACATCAAGCATTAGCACTGAGAGCCCATTAGGAGATCTTTTTTCTCTTTCAATCTCTATACTTGCTCTTTCCATAAAATATCTCCGATTAAATAGTTTTGTAAGACCATCATACTGTGCCAACCGCTCAGTCTCACTAAACAACTTCGCATTTTCTATAGCAATACCTGCTTGTTCCGCAAATGCAGATATAATTGATATATCATGCGTATTAAAAGCTTTTTTATTATTTGTTAGTATCAGTGCACCTTCCAACTTATTTCTAAACACAAAGGGAATGCCAATATGAAATATTTCTTCTCCCTCAACTTGGTTACCCTCTTCATATTTATACATTTTTCCCCTTCTACCGACTACTGTAGTCATATTATCATTCAACATGCTAAACATTGCTCCTTCATCAGCGGAGAGTTCTTCAAGTTTCTCCATCATCCTATACCCTGATGGATCTATCACCCTATAGGATCCATTATCCTCAACAAGCACTGTTGCTGAATCATAGTATACAATTTCAGACATATTATTCAACATGGATTCCATTACTTCTCGTAAATCAAGAGTAGAAGTAACCGATTTCGTAACAGTTCTAAGCTTTTCAGCTAAAAGTCTTTGCTTTTTCTCAACTTCCAAAATAACAAAATTCCGAACATAATACTTGGTTAGTTGTTTTATCGTAATTAGATTTTTCACTCTCGCTAAGAGATGACTTTTGGAAAAAGGTTTTATAAGATAGTCATTTGCCCCTAATTCCATTCCTGCAGAAACACTATCAAAATAATCATCTCCAACAAGGAGAAGAATTGGTACATCTACTCTTGAATATTTGCTTCTTATCTTTTTGCAAATTTCGAAACCTGATGTTCCAAGCATTATTATATCAAGAATAGCCAGATCAAATTCACCTTCAGTTTCAACGATTTCAACTGCTTTATTCCCATTATCAACAGCAAAAACCTGATAATCATTTTGAATCAGTTCATTTACAATAAATTGCAACATTGCCACATTATCTTCAGCCACAAGAATTTTAAGCTTATCAATTCCTTCCGTTGAATTACAAATAATTTCAGGTAGAAATAATGTCTCATTAATAGACACACTTGTCATCATTACCTCTTTTTTATTTACCTTTTCTGAGCATCTCGGAAGAATAATCATGAAACCATGCCCTTTACCATCTTGTGTAAGAGATTGTATTTTTCCATTATAGATTTCTGCTATTCTAGTGCTAAAATACAAATCCAGACTACTATTTTCAACACTTATTTCTTGATAATCCTTATCTTTATTAACATTTTCTATAGATATTTTTACAAAATTCTTGTCAGCTTCCACTGATACATTTACTACTGCAGCACCCTTAGCTGTCTTTACAGCAAACCTTAAAAAATGCAACAATATTTTTTTTAAATATTGTTCATCCATTGAGACAAAATAATCACTATTATCTACGTTAATTATTTTGATCATAGAACTAGAATCGCTGAGTCTATAAACACTAATTATCACTTCTAAAAACTGTTTTATATCAATAATTGTACTTACTACTTTAAATTCTCCTGATTCTATCCTAACAAAATCGATAATATCATTCACTCTTTCAATCAATTTCCGACCACTGTTTGAGATGAGCAAAAGATTGTTTTTCTGAACAACAGACAATTGAGGAGACATATCTTCCAACATTGAATCTGCAATTCCTGTTAGACCCCCTAATGGCACTTTTATTTCACGAGAAACATTACTCAATATCTCATTCTTCGCTCTATCCACTTTAAGTAGCTTTTGAGACAACTCTTCTGCTTTTTGAAAGGCCTTAGCCGACTTCACAGCTATAACCAAAGCCTGAGAAAAAACATATACAAGCAAACCCAACTCAAGCAAATAACCTGTATTTATCAAATTATTATAAAACAAAATATCATTTAATCCAGTTAACCCTAAACACACTATTCCAAACAGTGCCAAAAATGAACCTTCCCTTTTATTTACAACAGCATTTTTCATTGTCATCCCAAGATACAAAAATAGCACTAACACTAAAAACATTACCACTATAAAAAACTGGGGAAACAAATTAACTGGCAAAAAGAAAACAAAGGGAATTGCAACTATTGCTAAGTACCGAATTACCCTTTCAAACCTATTATTAATTTCTTGAGGGAAAAGTGCTTTTAAAAACATCACCAAAAACATGAACGCAATATAATAAGCTATTAATTGGATTCTCAGTAATAGTCCCCAATTAATAGAAGCAAAAATATCACAAAAAGCTTCTCCCCTAACAAGAATTGTTCTTAAAGCAACAAAAAAACAAAGCCAAGCAAAATATTGAATAAAAATTTCCTTTCTTCTAAAAAGGAAATAAAACAGATGATAAATCCAAAGAATGAGCAAAGAACCAAACAGTATGAATTTTAGACTAATATTATTTTTCCAGCTAGAAAAAATTTTATCTTCTCTGCCAAGTATAATTTTATTCTCTATTTCACCATCAATATAATCATAATTAGCAACCTGTAATACTATATCCATCTTCTGTTTCTTCTGACCAAGCAAAACAAGATTAGTAAGTCCCTTATGAATTGTTTTATCTTCACTTACTCCTATATCTCCACAAGAGGCAACGCAAGACCCATCTACCCATAATTTATACGAAGTATCATCACATGACGGAATATTCAAAGCTAAATAATTATCTTCAGAGGGTAATAAGATAGTTGCCCTCAACGTAGCATAACTAGATGGCTCAATTTCTTTTCCACTTAATTCATAATTATTCCAATTTCCTGAAGCAGAATAAAAATTATTAGTTTCAATATTTGATTTTTTAAAATCCTCCGGAGACAAAAGTTTTCTAGGATAAAATTCCCAATCA
>JBAYAL010000196.1:0-4232 GCA_041669825.1 Eubacteriales bacterium
CGAATGCCTTAAAGAATGAACTGATACCTGTTTCTTGATTAATGCTTTTGCACAGCCATTTTTGAATACCTTTTGTATAGTTCGTTCGGAAATATGCTCTCCAACCTTTTCTCCTGGAAACAGCCAATCTTTCACCCTATAAATTGCTGCGTATTCTCTCAGTACTTCTAAAGTAGTATTGGAAAGTAGTGTGTATCTATCTTTTCTACCTTTACCCTGCCTGATATGTATAAGCATTCTCTTATTGTCTATATCGTTTACTTTCAGACTTGCTACTTCACTTACCCTAAGCCCAGCAGAATAAGTCAGCATTAAAATAGCCTTATGTTTAACATTTTTGGTACTATTAAAGATCATGGCAACTTCACCTTTACTAAGTATATCGGGAAGTTTTTTTTCCTTTTTAGGTCTAGGGACATTAAGCAATATGTCCTTTTTTAGTGTATATCGGCAAAAAAATTTTACTGAACTTATGGCCTGGTTAGCATAGGAATAAGAACATTTTTTATTTTGCAATAGAAAAACAAAAAAGCTTTTTATATCATTATCTACGATATTTTCAGGATCTTTCTTTATAAAAAACAAAAAACGTCTAATATGATTCAAGTAGCTTCTACAAGTATTAGTACTGAATCCTTTTAATACTAATTCCCTATGCATAAACTTCAAAACATTACTTTCTGTTTCTAATTCCAATTCCGAATCCAAATTTAATTCCCTATATATTTTGGGATCAATATACAATTGTTCAGAATAAAAAACTTCGCATAATTTATTTACAGTTTCTCTAGTATAAGGAATTGTCCATTGCTTATTAACTGCATCCCATCTGCGCCCCGTAATAGTTTTGATTTTACTAACCCTCTCTGCCGTATACTCAAAAGATACAAAGAGCACTTTTTTATTCTCTTCTTTACAAATTACGTATATGGCCACTTTCCGTCCTCAATTTCTTCCCATAAAAATATTTTTGTCAAATCCTTTATTAATTATATTACCCTTAATATACCAAATCGTCAACAGATTACATTATTTTTAAGCTTAATATTATCAATATATTAATCAATAAAAATACATATAAAATCCCCCCCGTATACTGTATTCATAATTAATTTTGTAATCATGTTTTTGTTACTGTATAATATTGGTCGACGATAAACATATAATCTAATTCTAAAAATGTTAATCTTATATACTTGTTAATCTTATATACAAAAAAAAATAATTAAGGGAGTTGAAATAGTGCCAAAAAGAAATGATATCAACAAAATTTTAATTATTGGCTCAGGCCCTATAGTAATCGGGCAAGCGGGAGAATTTGACTACTCTGGTACACAGGCCTGCAAAGCCCTAAAAAATCTTGGCTACCAAATAGTTCTCGTTAATTCTAATCCAGCCACAATTATGACTGATCCTAGCACAGCTGATATAACATACATCGAACCCCTTAATATCAAAAGCTTGAGCGAGATTATTGAAAAAGAACGTCCTGATGCCTTACTACCAAACTTAGGGGGCCAATCTGGACTTAACTTGTCCTCAGAACTTGCCAAAGCAGGAATTCTAAAAAAATATAATGTAAAAGTAATAGGGGTACAAATAGACGCTATTGAACGTGGTGAAGACAGAATTGCCTTTAAAGAAACAATGACCAAATTGGGAATAGATATGCCCAAAAGTGAACCTTCCTATAGTATTAAAGAAGCAGAAAGAATAGCTCAAGAACTTGGATATCCTGTTGTTGTCCGTCCTGCCTATACTCTTGGAGGAACAGGCGGCGGCTTGGTTTATAATGTAGAAGAGTTAAGAACCATCGTTAGTCGTGGCATTGAAGCAAGTCTCGTTGGTCAAGTTCTCATTGAAGAATCCGTCCTTGGCTGGGAAGAGCTAGAGTTAGAGATTGTTAGAGACTCTAAAAATCAGATGATTACCATTTGTTTTATTGAAAACATTGATCCTATGGGAACCCATACTGGTGATTCCTTTTGTTCTGCACCTATGCTAACTATAAGCCAAGAACTTCAAGACAGACTTCAGAAATATTCCTACTCTATTGTAGAAGCCATCGAGGTAATTGGTGGAACAAATGTCCAATTCGCCCACGACCCAAAAACTGACCGAATAGTAATTATAGAAATAAACCCTCGTACATCCAGATCCTCTGCCCTAGCATCAAAGGCAACTGGTTTTCCAATCGCACTTATCTCCTCCCTACTAGCAGCAGGACTCACTCTTGATGAAATACCTTACTGGAGGGATGGGACTTTAGAAAAATATACTCCCTCAGGAGATTATGTCGTTATTAAATTTGCCCGTTGGGCCTTTGAAAAATTCCATGGTGTCGAAAATAAACTAGGTACTCAGATGCGCTCTGTCGGAGAAATAATGAGCATAGGTAAAAACTACAAAGAAGCTTTCCACAAAGCAATCCGTTCTCTAGAAATAGGTCGCTACGGACTTGGTTTTGCTAAAGATTTTTATAGCAAAACTCTTCCTGAACTTTTGGAAATGCTATCTGTTGTAACCAGCGAACGCCAATTCATTATGTATGAAGCTTTGCGTAAAGGAGCTTCAATAGAAAAACTTAATCAAATAACCAATATTAAAAACTGGTTTATCCAACAAATGAAAGAACTGGTCGAGTTAGAAGAGCAAATTCTCTCATTTAAAGGAACAATGCTTCCTGACAAATTACTCATTCAGGCTAAGAAAGATGGTTTTGCTGATCGTTATCTTGCCGGTATTCTAGACCTTAAGGAAAAAGACATCCGCAAGAAAAGAATTGAACTTGGTGTTGTTCAAAGTTGGGATGCAGTACCTGTCAGTGGTGTTAAGGATGCTTCCTATTATTATTCAACCTATAATGCCCCTGATAAGGTATCTACAAGTAACAGAGAAAAGGTCATTATTCTTGGGGGGGGACCAAACCGTATAGGCCAAGGGATAGAATTTGATTATTGTTGTGTTCACGCTGCTTTTGCTCTCCGCGATTTAGGCTACGAAACAATTATGATTAACTGTAACCCTGAAACTGTATCTACTGACTATGATACTTCAGACAAATTATATTTTGAACCACTTACAGTTGAAGATGTTTTAAGTATTTATGCTAAAGAAAAACCTATCGGAGTGATAGTTCAATTCGGCGGACAAACTCCTCTTAATATTGCCAATGAGTTAGAACAAGCGGGTGTAAGGATTTTAGGAACATCTCCAAGTATTATTGATCTCGCTGAAGACCGCGATATGTTTAAAAAAATTATGGAGAAAATGAATATTCCAATGCCTGAAGCCGGTATGGCTAGTACTCTGGAAGAAGCTCTTGAAGTAGCAACAGGTATCGGTTATCCAGTAATGGTACGGCCATCTTATGTCTTAGGTGGACGCGGTATGGAAGTGGTATATGATGAAGAAATGCTTAAAAGATATGTTAAAGCTGCAGTTGATATTGCTCCCGAACGTCCCATACTAATAGATAAATTTTTAGAAAATGCTCTTGAGTCTGAAGCAGATGCAATTTGCGATGGAAAAGATGCCTTTGTACCTGCAGTAATGGAACACATTGAATTAGCAGGAATACATTCAGGTGATTCTGCCTGTGTTATTCCTTCCATAAGCATATCTGAAAAACACCATAAAACTATCACAGAGTACACTGAAAAGATTGCCCGTGAACTTCAAGTAATAGGACTGATGAACATACAATATGCTATAGCAAATGATATTGTTTATGTGCTGGAAGCCAATCCAAGAGCTTCACGTACTGTACCACTGGTTTCAAAAGTATGTAATATATCTATGGCTCGTATTGCCACAGAGTTAATTATCGCCGACTTTGCAGGCAAAAAAACCGATATTATTGCCAACTTCCACCCCAGTAAATTTAAACATTTCGGCGTAAAGGAAGCCGTCTTTCCATTTAATATGTTCCCAGAAGTAGACCCACTCTTGGGGCCAGAAATGCGTTCTACTGGCGAAGTACTAGGATTAGCAAGCTCCTTTGGTTTAGCCTATTTCAAAGCTCAAGAAGCAACTGGAACACCTCTTCCTTTAACAGGAACTGTCCTTCTAAGTATTGCTGAGCAAGATAGGTCAGATATTGTAATTGAAACCGCCCGTGAATTTAGTCAACTAGGATTTGAAATCAAAGCAACCGAAGGTACCCATACCTTCCTAGCTAAAAACGGAGTCAATTCCATGATAATTAATAAGATGTACGAAGGAAGACCAAA
>JBAYAL010000197.1:0-4229 GCA_041669825.1 Eubacteriales bacterium
AGTACTCCAGCTGCAAGGGATGTAGCTCCTTTTGGCTTTTTGCTGAGAGAGGCCACAAAAAGACCAATGACCAGAAATAAAAGTTGTAAAGCAAATAATCCCACCATCAAAAGAAATATATTTCTCCTGATTTCCTCATTTTTATTAAAATAATTAACAATAAAAAATGAGGTTAGTCCTGTAACAATATTGAGTATGAGGATGTTGGAAAGTGAAGCTAATAATTTTGAGGTAATGACCTTACTGCGGGAAACTGGTTTTATATATAAAAACTCGGCAGTTTTATCCCGTTCTTCTTTGGCGATTATATTGGCACCTAACATGGTAGCATGGATAGTCCCAATTAAAAGAATATATAGGAAAAGAACTCCGTAAAACCCTAAGGCGGTTGATAAATCAAACCCACTAATACCGTAAGCGTTTAACACTGATTGGGGGAAGAGTTCTAACATATCGTTGATAGAGCCGCCTGACATGGTAAGTCCTAAATATTTGCTCATCCCTCCACCAATCATAGCGACCATGCCAAAACACCAAATAATAAGAGCTTTTGTATTCGTTTTAATTTCTCTTCTTAAAATATTCATTAAGATTCTCCCTCTTTTTTTCAAATATGATCAGCGAATTTAGAGTGAAGCAGTGTAAGCGAGTCGGGTCATGAATAAGTTAAAATTAAGTTATGTTTAATAATCATGTATGGTAAGAATAGTTGCATTTTTATACATGTAGAGAACTAAATATAATAAATCACCATATATAAAAGCATCCTAAATAATTAAAAATGAAAGAAATGAAGTAAAATACTGTGATATTGAGACAAAAATAGATTCACCTAGACTGTATGAATATCTTTTCTTATATAGATTAGATAGCTAACAGTAATGGATACAGTAATTACTATCACAGTTATAAGCAGAAAAGGTAGCTCATAGCTACCAGTTTCCACTATATGAACTGGATCAAAATATTTAAAGGGAGTAAAGTATTGAAGCTTATCATCTGCGGTGTTTGTACTTAAAAAGCTGAGAAAATAAAAAGCAAATACCGTAGCCAGTGAAATTGGTATAACGGATTTGATTCTTGGGAGCAAGACAGAAAAGATAATTCCAAGCGACATAAAAATGAGTTGTACCAAGAACAATGAAAACGAGATCATTATAAATAGATTGAGGCTAAAGTCTCCGTTTTTGACGGAATATGCAATAATTGTGGCAACTAACAGATAGAGAATATTCGTAATAGCTAATGAGGTGATAATAGATAGTATTTTAGCGGTTAAAATTTTTACGCGAGTAATTGGTTTAGTTAAGAGAAAATCCGCAGTATTATCGCGAATTTCCTTGGATACGATGGAAGTTCCCAGACTCATTGCTTGAATTGCCCCGATTAATAGAATAAAGGTAAAGGGGAAAGCGTAATAACCCAGTATACTACCAAGGTTATTCAGTGAGATTCCCATTCCACTTCGGATTGCCTCAGGAAAGCCTTCCATCATATTTTTGACCTGTTCTATATCCTTAGAAAAGGCAGGGAATAAAGAAAAAAATATTATGATCATGCCTGCTAAGGAGAGTGTCCAGATTATCGTTGATTTGCGATGGGCCTTGAGTTCATGCAGGAAGACGTTCATTTTTTTTCTTCCTCCTCTGTATAATAATGCAGGAATATTTCTTCAAGGTCTGGCTCTTCGATCCAAATATTGGCAAGTTCAATAGCTGATATTTTTTGTAAAATAGTGTTGATATTTCCTCTATATAAAAAACTTACGGTGTGATCTTTGGCCAAGAACTTATCGATACCCTCTATATTAAAGTTAAGAGTATCTGGCTTTGCTAGAGTTTCAATTTTGAACTTTTTATAATTATCTTCCTTAAGAGTGCTGATCTTTTCTAGTTTTATTATTTTACCTTCTTTAATAATTGCAACACGATTGCATAGCTTTTGTACTTCACTGAGAATATGAGAAGAAAAGAAGATTGTTGAGCCTTTTTGGTTCTCTTCTTTTAGTAATTCAAAGAAATTTTGTTGCATTAGAGGGTCTAAACCACCGGTAGGCTCATCAAGGATGATTAACTTAGGTTCATGTAGAAGCCCTTGTACAATGCCGACTTTCTTCTTGTTACCAAAAGATAAATCATCAATTTTTTTATGAAGATCAAGATGCATTATCTCTGCGAGGCTATTTATTCGTTTATTACAGTTTTTTTTATAAAAACTGGCTGAATATTTTAAGAGATCAATAACCCTCATGTTGTCATAATAAAAAACTTCAGAAGGCAAATATCCGATTTCCTTTCTTATTTCTGAGCCATATTTTACTATGTCTTTACCAAAAATATTGGCACTCCCACCGGTTGGATAGATGAGGGAAAGCAGGGTCCTGATTGTGGTGGATTTCCCAGCACCATTTGGTCCTATAAAACCGAAAATTTCTCCTTCCTGTACATTGAAATTTAGATCGATAATTCCTCTTGCTTTTCCGTATTTTTTAGTTAAATGGTTGGTTTCTATAACATTCATTTAATGAATCTCCTTAATGTGATTTGCATTTAACATTAATAATAAAAATTGTATTTTAGTGTGTCCTTATAAAAGGTTTTTATGAGTATATGATAACAAAAGTATCGTAGGGCAATAATTGAAAATCACCACACAAAAAAATGCTCTAAATTAGTTTGGATCCTGGGATTCAGAAGAAAGCTAATAAAATAGTAAGGTGTCTTTCGTATAATTTTTCATCTTAAAATTAGTAATTTTCCTTTCTAATGTGTATAATAAATCAATAAAAACATGTTGGGAGGGTTTTATTATGTCAGAAATATTGCGATCCAGAGAGGAAATACCTCAGGAATATAAATGGAATTTGGAAGATATTTTTTCTAGCTTTGATGAGTGGGAAAAAATGTTTAAAGAAACAGAAAAAATGGTTGGTCAGGTAGAAAGATACGCAGGGAAAATGTCAGAAAGTGCAGAGCAACTTTTGGAATGTCTGGAGTGGGCTGAAGAATTAGGTTCCAATATAGAGGAATTATTTAGTTATGCTCGCATGAGACGGGATGAAGATAACAGGGTTCCTACATATCAGGGAATGACTGATAGGGCGAATATGCTGGCGGTTCAGGTGGGAAGTGCATTATCTTTTATTGTGCCCGAATTGTTAGCTATTCCTGAAAAAAGGCTTGAAGAGCTAAGACAGGATAAAAAGCTGAAAATATATGACCATAATCTAGATGATATTATTCGCAGAAGGGTACATGTGCTGTCACCAGCTGAGGAAAAATTACTTGCTGAAGCAGGTGAACTGGCCGAAGCGCCATCGACCATTTTTAGTATGGCAAACGATGCTGATATGAAATTTGATTCTATTAAAGATGAGAATAATAAAGATGTTGAATTAACAAAAGGAAATTATATAAAATTCATGGAGTCTTCTGATCGAAGAGTACGGAAAGATGCTTTTAAAACATTGTACTTAGCCTATGGCAAACAGATTAATACTTGGGCTGCAACACTTAATGCTAGCATTAAGTCAGATTGTTTTTTTGCTAGGAGCAGAAAATATAACTCAGCTTTAGAAGAAGCCTTGGATGATGATAAAGTCCCTTCGACGGTTTATGATTCCCTAATAAATAGTGTTCATGATTTTTTGCCTCAGATGCATAGATATATGGCTTTAAGAAAGAAACTGCTTGGGCTTGATGAGTTACATATGTATGATATATATACTCCTCTAGTGCCAGAAATGGATGCTCATATTGCTTATAACGAAGCAAAAGAAATGGTGAGCAAAGGACTTAGTCCCTTGGGAGATAGATATCTAAAAATACTTGATACTGGCTATAACATGGGATGGATAGATATTTATGAGAATGCTGGGAAAACAAGTGGAGCATATTCTTGGGGTACTTATAAATCACATCCTTTTGTACTACTTAATCATCAAGATACTTTGGATTCTTTATTTACGCTTGCTCATGAAATGGGGCATGCTTTACACAGCTATTTTTCTAATGAAAAACAAAGTCATATCTATGCAGGATACAAGATTTTTGTTGCTGAAGTTGCTTCTACGCTAAATGAAACCCTTGTTATGAAACATCTTATTGATAATACAGATGATACTAAAATGCAGGCTTATCTAATAAATCATTATTTGGAACAGTTTAGAGGTACTGTATTTAGACAGACTATGTTTGCAGAATTTGAGAAAATAACCCATGCGGCTGTTG
>JBAYAL010000198.1:0-4225 GCA_041669825.1 Eubacteriales bacterium
AATTCCTGTTATGGCTAAGGCAAGAATTGGACATTTTGTCGAAGCTCAAGTTCTTGAATCACTTGGAGCGGATTACATTGATGAAAGTGAAGTTCTAACACCTGCAGATGATTTATATCATATCAATAAACATGATTTTAAAGTACCATTTGTTTGTGGAGCACGTAATTTAGGTGAAGCTCTTCGTAGAATTGGTGAAGGCGCAGCTATGATAAGAACAAAAGGTGAACCTGGGACAGGAAATGTGGTAGAGGCAGTTCGCCATATGAGAACAGTTATGTCTGAAATACGCAAACTGTCAACTATGCCTAAGGAAGAACTGATGAGTGCGGCTAAAGAAATGGGTGCACCATATGATTTGGTGAAATATGTGGCTGAGAACGGAAAACTACCGGTTGTAAATTTTGCTGCTGGAGGAATTGCAACTCCGTCTGATGCAGCTTTAATGATGCAGCTCGGATGTGATGGAATATTTGTCGGTTCTGGAATTTTTAAATCCTCTAATCCTGAATTAATGGCCAGAGCAATAGTATTAGCTACTACGCATTATAATGATCCTGAAATGGTAGCTAAAGTGTCTAAAGATCTCGGAGAAGCAATGCCAGGTTTGGAAATATCAACTATAGCTAATGCAGAACGTATGCAGGAGCGTGGTTGGTAAAATGATGGAAAAAATAGGCATCCTGTCAATACAGGGTGCCTTTAGAGAACATAAAATTATTTTGGAAAAAATCGGATGCCAAGTAACAGAAGTACGTTCTATCAAAGATCTTAAAGGTATTCAAGGGTTGGTAATTCCTGGTGGGGAAAGTACTGCTATTGGTAAACAGCTTGAGTTAGATGGATTTGGTGAAAAAATAAAAGAAATGGCACAAAAAGGTTTTACTATTTTCGGTACATGTGCTGGAATGATATTGTTAAGTAAAAGTATAGATGATAGTGATCAGTATAGACTAGGTCTTATGGATATATTGGTAAAAAGAAATGCATTTGGGCGTCAGATAGCTAGTTTTGAAGCTGATTTAACTATAAAAGATATCGAAGGAAAGCCAGTAAGAGCAATATTTATTAGAGCTCCTTTTGTGCTCAAAGCATCTAACAATGTTTTAATACTTTCAAAATATGAAGATAAAATTGTTTTTGTAAGACAAAATAATATTTTAGCAAGTTCATTTCACCCTGAATTAACAAATGATATAAGAATTCATGAATATTTCCTTAAAATGGTAAAAGAATATCAAAAATAGGAGGAAGACAAATGCTCGATCTAAAATTTATACGGAGTAATCCGGAAATTGTAAAAGAAGCCTTGATAAAACGCCATTCGGATATAAACCTTGATGAATTTCTTAATTATGAAGAAGAAAGTAGAAAAATTCTTTTTAAAGTAGAAACTTTGAAAGCTCAGCGCAATGAAGTTTCTGAAAAAGTAGGCATAATGAAAAAAAATAAAGAAAGTGCCGATGACCTTATTCAGGAAATGCGTAAAGTTGGAGAAAATATAAAAGAACAGGAAAATAAATTAAGTGAGATCGAGCAAAAAATACAAAAAGTCCTCTATTTGATTCCAAATATTCCACATGAATCGGTACCAGTAGGAGTAGATGAATCTGATAATATAGAAAAACGCAGATGGGGAATACCAAAAGAGTTTAGTTTTAAACCATTGCCTCATTATGAACTTGGAGAAAAACATAATATTTTAGATTTTGCTAGGGCAGCTAAAGTAACAGGAGCAAGATTTACTTTCTATAAGGGGTTAGGAGCTAGACTTGAAAGAGCATTAATTAATTTTATGCTTAATAAACACATAGAAAAAGGATATGTAGAAATCTTGCCACCATTTTTGGTTCACCGTAACTCAATGATAGGGACTGGGCAACTTCCTAAATTTGAAGAGGATGCTTTTAAAGTAGAAAATACGGAGTATTTTCTTATTCCAACAGCTGAAGTTCCAGTAACAAATCTTTATAGGGATGAAATACTGGATGTTTCAAAATTACCTATTTATCATTGTGCCTACAGTGCATGTTTTAGGGCTGAAGCTGGTGCAGCTGGAAGAGATACTCGAGGTTTGATTAGACAACATCAGTTTAATAAAGTAGAACTTGTAAAATTTGTTTATCCTGAAAATTCTTATGAGGAACTTGAAAAACTTACTAATAATGCTGAAGAAATTCTTCAAGATCTCGAGTTACCTTATAGAACCATTACCCTTTCGACAGGAGATTTAGGATTTAGTGCTGCAAAAACTTATGATATAGAGGTTTGGCTTCCAAGCTTTAATACGTATAGGGAAATCTCATCATGTAGTAATTTTGAAGACTTTCAGGCACGTAGAGCGAATATCCGTTTTAGAAGGGGATTAAAGGAAAAACTGGAATTTGTGCATACCTTAAATGGTAGTGGTCTTGCTATTGGAAGAACAGTGGCTGCAATTATGGAAAACTATCAAGAAGAAGATGGTAGGATAAAAATACCAAAGGTACTACAAGCGTTTATGGGTGTTGAATATATTGGATAATAGGTTTTACACTTGGTCTAATAATTTTAAATTAGGTATAAGTGTAAAAAATAGTTCGTGCTTCTTAAATATACAATATATAGACATTGACACATCCTATTATAAACGTATATAGTATGCGATTTTCTAAAATGAACTTTTGGCATCCTAATAAAATTTAATATTAAAATTATTGATGTAAATGAAGAGTAATATAATTGTAAAATAATACACTGTATTTTCAATTATAAGTAGCACAATATAAGCATGAAAATATACATCAATATTTGCATTAAAATATAATTAAGTAATGTAAAAAAATATATCTAAACGAATACAAGACATCAATAGAAATAAGTAATAAAATTGTTTTGAAAAATTAATAATTAATAGATAGAAAAAATCATATAAAAATATTGTTTAATTATAGATAATATGTTATACTATGCTACGTCTGTTGGAGGGGTGTCCGAGCGGTTTAAGGAGCTGGTCTTGAAAACCAGTGACTCCGAAAGGGGCCGTGGGTTCGAATCCCACCCCCTCCGCCATAATGATCATTAACCCGGTACTAATCGGGTTATTATATTCTATAAGAGTATTTTTATTGGCCTCGTAGCTCAGGTGGATAGAGCGGGGGTTTCCTAAACCCTGTCTTGCGGAGGTTCGAGTCCCCCCGGGGTCACCATAATTATTTATACTTGTTTTTATATATGATATTTGTTAAATAACACTGATTTTTATTCAGTTTATTTTTTTATACATATATAGTTAAAAAATTTATAAAACTTGTTATAATTATATGGTTATTATGATTCTGCTTTATAAAGCAACAAGCTCTATTGTATAGAGTGCTTGTTAAGCAAAATGTAGTGCAAGTGAATGGGCAGTGGTGTTTTGGCAACTATTACCTAGTTGTTGTACTAAAATGTACTATAGAATATTTTTAAACTCCTGAAAATATGTTTAGTTGAAAAATTAATGCTAATTAAGGAGTGAGATTTATTGCAAAACATGCAACATGAAGATTGGATGAGGTTAGCTCTTGACCAGGCTCAAAAAGCTTACATAATTGATGAAGTCCCTATCGGAGCTGTTATAGTTTATAAAAATGATATAATATCTGTTTCGTATAATGAAAAAGAAAAACTTCAAGATCCTACAGCTCATGCGGAAATTTTGGCAATAAGACGCGCTGCTAAAAAAATTGGACATTGGAGATTAACTGATTGCCTGCTTTATGTTACGTTAGAACCATGTCCTATGTGTGCAGGAGCAATAATTCAATCTAGATTAAAGGGATTAATATATGGTGCTAGTGATACTAAAGGTGGGGCTGTAGGTTCAGTAATGAATGTCTTAAACAATAATATATGGAATCATAAAGTTGAAGTAACAGCAGGAATAATGGAAAAAGAATGTGCACAAATCTTAAAGGATTATTTTAAACAGAAAAGAACGCTTGGTTGATTTCTGAATATTTGTATGATAAACTACCTAAGTTAATTCGTATTAAGTTGTATTAATTTGTGTGAACTATTCAAAATTAAACATGGAGAAGTAGCGAAGTGGTTGTAACGCGCCGCACTCGAAATGCGGTTGCCCGCAAGGGCACGTGGGTTCGAATCCCACCTTCTCCGCCAGAAAACAAAGCTTCATCGAGAGATGAAGCTAATTTTATTATAATTTGAATAATAAATCTCCCTTAATGGAAAGAATAGTTCA
>JBAYAL010000199.1:0-4225 GCA_041669825.1 Eubacteriales bacterium
ATACCGGTTCACAAGTGATTATCAATGGAGAAGTATACGGAAACATGAGCGCCAGGGAATATTATCAGAGGAAAAGAGAAATCGTTCCGGAAATTAAAAAGGCATATGATGAACTGGATGCCAATTATGATTTTATTGTAATTGAAGGAGCAGGAAGCCCGGCGGAAATTAATCTGAAAGATCACGACATTGTGAATATGTATATGGCAAAAATGGCCAAAGCACCGGTCTTGCTGGCTGGAGATATCGACAGGGGCGGTGTCTTTGCATCTCTTTTGGGTACCATGATGATCTTTGATGAAACAGAGCGGGCTATGGTCAAAGGTATCATCATCAATAAATTCAGGGGAGACAAAACCATTTTACAGCCAGGATTGGATATGCTGGAGGATATGATACACGTTCCTACGGTGGGGGTGATTCCTTATTTGCAGGTAGATATTGATGATGAAGACAGCTTAAGCAGCAGATTTGATAAAAAATCTGAAGCTGGACTGATTGATATTGCAGTGATTCGGTTTCCCCGCATTTCTAATTTCACGGATTTCAATGTGTTTGAATGTGTGCCGGGGGTAACCTTGCGATATGTGAAATCGGTGGGAGAACTTAAAAATCCGGACATGATCATTCTGCCCGGCACCAAAAATACCATGGAGGATTTGCTGTGGATGCGGCAGAATGGAATGGAAACTTCTATTATAAAGTATGCAGCAGAGGGCAAGCCAATATTCGGCGTTTGCGGCGGCTATCAAATGCTGGGCGAAAAACTGTCAGATCCTTATGGCGTGGAGTCAGGCGGTACCATAGCAGGTATGAAGCTGCTGCCTGCGGAGACGGTATTTGAAAAGGAAAAGACAAGAACCCAGGTAAAGGGAAGGTTCAATTCCAATCTGACTGGCTTGCTTCAGGATCTTTCTGAAGTAGAAATAGAAGGATACGAAATCCATATGGGACAAACACAAATGCTTCACCAGAACGCCCAAAACCTTACGGTTATTGAGGAAATTTCAGGAGAGCCTGCACGGAAATTCGCAGGAATGTGCTGTGGAAATATTTATGGCTCCTATATACATGGAATCTTTGACCAGGAAGATGTAGCAAAAACAATTGTGACAGCACTGTACAAGGAGAAAGGCCTGGATTACCAAGAAGTATCAGGGTTAGATGTGCATGCATATAAAGAGCAGCAATATGATTTGTTAGCTCAGGGTATTCGCGAGAATATAGACATGAAGCGGTTATATGAGATTATAGAAAAGGGTGTTTGAGTTGGATAACAAGGGTTTGATCCATATTTATTGCGGAGATGGAAAAGGAAAAACGACAGCAGCATTGGGTTTAAGCATAAGGGCCGCAGGGGCTGGAATGAAAGTTGTAATTGTACAATTTTTAAAAGGCCGAAAAACCAGCGAGCTTAACATATTAAAAACGATACCCAATATTACTGTTTTGCGCGGCAAAGAAGGGACAGCTTTTTCCTTTGCCATGACCGAGGAAGAAAAAGAAAAATGCAGACGCGTACATTTAGAAAATTTGAAAGCCGGAATTGCGCTTGTTGAATCCGGCAATTGCGACCTGTTGATATTGGATGAAGTCATTGGAGCTTATAATGAACACTTGATTGACAGACAGCTTTTGCAGAATTTTGTGGAACATAAACCGGAGCATTTAGAGCTTGTCATGACAGGAAGAGATCCGGAAGAATGGATGACAGACTGTGCGGACTATGTTTCGGTAATCAAGAAGGTAAAGCATCCTTTTGATAAGGGTATTAAGGCCAGAACAGGAATTGAAAAATAAGAATACATGGATGGAAGGCTGAATAGATGAAGGTACCATTGCAGAATGTATTGCCCAAAGACATTGAAAAGCGAAGTTTCGAAATCATTGGGCAGGAACTCGGAAATCTGAGATTAGACCCTGCGGAGGAGCCCGTCATTAAGAGAGTGATTCATACCACAGCAGATTTTGACTATGTAAATAATTTGAAGTTTTCAAAGGATGCGGTAGTAAAAGGTATGGAAGCCTTGAAAAAGGGTGCAGTGATCGTAAGCGATACCCAAATGGTTCGTGCAGGCATCAATAAGCCTATATTAGAAGCATTAGGGGGAGAAACGCTGTGCTTTATAGCAGATGAAGAAATCGCCAGGACGGCGAAAGCAAATGGTACGACCCGGTCGACTGCAAGTATGGATAAAGCAGCTAAGTTGGATAGACCCACAATCTTTGCCATAGGAAATGCACCTACCGCTTTGGTGAGACTTTATGAGCTTATTCAGGAAGGTATGTTGAAACCGGAACTCATTATTGGGGTACCTGTAGGCTTTGTCAATGTGGAGGAATCAAAGGAACTTATCATGACACTGGATGTTCCATACATTGTGGCAAAAGGACGAAAGGGCGGGAGTAATGTAGCTGCTGCTATTTGTAATGCCATGTTGTACAAGTGCAAGCCTCGGGCATAAAAAATTGGGAGAATGGAAGGAACATTTCATGAGAGTTGCGTTGGTTTCCTTTACAAAAAAAGGAGCGGATATATGCCGAAGAATAGAAATAGGTTTGACATCCGGGAAACATCTCTGTAAGGCTTATGGAATGAGAGCTTACGCCGAAGAGACAGGGATTTTGCCTCTTAAGAGCAGCCTGGGACAATGGACGGAAGACGCTTTTTCCAAGAGCGAAGCGCTTGTTTTTGTAGGAGCCTGTGGTATTGCAGTACGAGCAATTGCCCCCTATGTTAAGAATAAGACCGTTGACCCGGCTGTGGTTGTTGTGGATGAAAAAGGGAAATACGCCATATCTCTCTTGTCAGGACATATTGGGGGAGCGAATGATTTTACCTTGGAAATTTCCGAAATTCTTGGAGCTGAGCCAGTGATTACAACCGCTACAGATCTGAATCATAAATTTGCGGTAGATCAGTGGGCCAAGCAGCATCACCTTTGGCTGGGAGAGATGCCAATGGCAAAAGAAATATCAGCCAGCATATTAAATGGTGAAATGATAGGCGTTTGCAGTGATTACCCAATTAAGGGGAGGTTACCGGAACAGTTAATTTATAAAGAGGATGCCAGGGATCTAACCGTTGGTTTCTTGCTGTCAATCTATGAAGATAAAAAGCCTTTTAAGCGAACGCTACATCTGGTGCCCAAAACCGTAACGATTGGTATAGGCTGCAGAAAAGGGATCCCATTGGAAGCTGTGGAATCATTATTACATAAGGTACTCAAGGAACAAAGCATTTCTGTGCATGCCATAGAAAAGCTTTGTTCCATTGACATAAAAAAAGAGGAAGAAGCTCTCAATCAAATGGCTAAAAAACTCAGGGTTCCATTCGAAGTCTTTTCCTCAGAGGAACTTGCTCAAGTGGAGGGGGAATTTACTTCCTCAGCTTTTGTACACTCTGTTACAGGGGTGGATAATGTATCTGAGCGGGCGGCAGTTTTAGGGAGTCATGGACAATTGATTGTCAAAAAGCAGATATTAAATGGTGTAACTTTGGCGCTGGCTATTAGAAACGAGAATTATCAATGGACAATGGAAACAGACCAGGAAGATTAAAGAGGGTCACGAGATTTAGAGGGAGAATAGGCTGATGAACATGAATATTGATCAATCAAAAAAGTTTCTTGAGGAAGCTCAGAAGAATATTCCGGGAGGGGTGAACAGTCCTGCAAGGGCATTTAAGTTTGTTTCAGATGCTCATACAGAACAGAATATAAAGGATACCCTGGCGTGTGCTGCTCGGTATTTTGGAGTATAGAAATGAAGAAGATATATTTTGTTGGCATTGGAATGGGGAATTTAGAAACGCTTACAGAACAGGGACGGCTGGCTATAGAAAAAAGTGACCTTCTCATTGGTGCGGAAAGAATGGTTGACAGTTTCCCCCAGGCGAAGGGTGCCAAACATTATGCGATTGCTCCAACAAAAATTATGGAATATATTTCTGAAAATCCAAACTACCAAACGATTTCAGTAATTCTGTCTGGAGATGTTGGCTTTTATAGTGGTGCAAAAAAGCTGAACCAGTTGATTGAAGAGCAAAAGGAAGCCGGATCCACGTGGATTAACTATGAAGTGGAGTTTATACCCGGAATCAGCTCCTTACAGTATTTTTGTGCAAGACTTAAGCTGTCCTGGGAAGATGCCAAGATCGTGAGCCTTCATGGACGAGAAGGCAATATTATGGGCGCTGTTTTGAATCACCAGAAGACATTTTTCC
>JBAYAL010000200.1:0-4205 GCA_041669825.1 Eubacteriales bacterium
AATGAAATATTTGGATGGAGAATCTCTTGATGACGGAGAGCTAAAACTTATTATAAAAAAGGCCCTTGCTCAGAATATGATTATTCCAGTACTAATTGGATCAGTAGAAAAAAATATTGGTATCAGTAATTTCCATCAGTTTATTATAGATAATGTACCTATCCCAGATGTTATAGAAGAGAAAGCAGCTTTAGTTTTTAAAACTCTTGCGGATTCTTACTTAGGGAAAATGACCTTTTTTAAAGTTTTTGGTGGAGAGTTTTCAAGTGAATCAATTGTTACTAATCCGTCTAGAGAGGTTGATGAAAAGATTGGTCAAATTTTCTTTTTAAGAGGAAAGAATCAACTTAATACACCATCTGTAGCAGCAGGAGATATAGCAGTAATTGCAAAACTTCAGGTGAGTAGGACAGGAGATACTTTATGCTCTAAAAATGGAAATTTTATCATGGAAGGAATCAATTTTCCGTTACCCTGTTTACCTGTAGCTATTAGTCCTAAGAGTAAAAACGACGAAGATAAGCTTGGAACGGCTTTGGCACGATTAGTTGATGAAGACCCTACTATAAGTGTAACTAAAAATACCGAAACAAAGCAGACAATTCTCTCTGGTATAGGAGAGATACAGCTTGATATTGTTGCTGATAAGCTTGCCAAAAAATTTGGGGTAGCTGTTCAAATGGAAGTTCCTATAGTTCCTTATAGAGAAACCATTAAAAAACTGGTAAAGGTTGAGGGTAAACATAAGAAACAGAGCGGTGGGCATGGGCAGTACGGTCATGTATGGATTACAATGGAACCTAATCCAGAAAAAGAATTTGAGTTTACAGAAAAAGTATTTGGAGGTTCAGTGCCAAAGAATTATTTTCCAGCAGTCGAAAAGGGTTTGCGTGAAGCAATGAGGGAAGGAATCCTTACTGGTTACCCAATGACTAACATTAAGTTTACATTGAATGATGGTTCATATCATAGTGTTGATTCATCTGAAATGGCATTTAAAATTGCAGCTATTCTTGCTTACAAAAAAGGAGCTGAGATTGCTAATCCAGTACTTCTTGAGCCAATAGTGGAAGTAGAAGTCAAAATACCGGATAATTTCATGGGAGATGTAATAGGAGATTTAAACACTAAAAGAGGAAGAGTTCTTGGAATGGAACCCGATGGAAAGTATCAAATTATAAAAGCCAACGTTCCACAAGCAGAAATGATGCGGTATTCTATAGATCTAAAATCAATAACTCAAGGTAGGGGAACTTTTGTTACTTCATTTATAGGATACGATGAAGTACCCGCTAAATTGTGTGAGACAATTGTAGCAAAGTTAAAAGCACAAAAAGAAGAATAGCTTTTTACAAACTTAAAAATAGTGTTATACTTAAAAAAGCTGTCAGCATTGTTTTATCTGGCAGTTTTTTTAAAGTAGGATAGATTCTAAATTTTTTATTGGGGAGATTAGTAATGAAAAATATTATTGCTGACAGAATGTCAAGGCTAGGTAATGAAACAGCTTTTGAAATGCTTGCCAAAGCAAAGGTTTTGGAAGCACAGGGAAAAGAAATAATTCACCTAGAAATAGGTGAACCGGATTTTCCTACTCCTGAAAATGTAATAGAAAAAGGCATCGAGTGTATGAAAAAGGGGATGACAAAATATACGCCTTCACCCGGTATTCTTGAAAGTAGACAAACTATTGCAGATTATATAGGCAGAACTAGAGGATATATTGTAGACCCTGAAGAAGTTGTAATGACTGCTGGTGGCAAACCAATTATGTTTTATTCAATACTGGCTACTGTTAATTCGGGAGATGAGGTAATTTATCCTAATCCTGGTTTTCCAATATATGAATCTGTAATAAAATTCGTGGGTGGAAAGCCTGTTCCAATTCCTTTACGGGAAGAAAATGAATTCCGAATGGACATTGATGAGTTTCGCTCCTTAATAACTGATAAAACAAAGATGGTAATAATTAATTCACCTCAAAATCCAACAGGTGGAATGTTGACTAAAGAAGATTTGGAAGCAATTGCAAAAGAAGTTATTGACAGAAATATTATTGTTCTATCTGATGAAATTTATGAAAATATTGTTTATGATGAAAAATCCTATTCAATTACTTCAATACCAGGAATGAAAGAAAATACTGTAATCCTTAATGGCTTTTCTAAATCATATGCAATGACTGGTTGGCGAGCTGGTTATGGCGTAATGCCTAAATATTTAGCTGAACATATCACCAAGCTTGTAGTTAGTAGTACTTCCTGTTTATCGGGATTTACACAGATGGCTTGCATTGAAGCATTGACAGCTCCACAGGATGAAGTATTTAGAAGAACTGCACAATTTAAAATCAGAAGAGATAAAATTGTTGATGGACTTAATTCAATTAAAGGTCTAACCTGTAATAAACCTCACGGAGCATTTTATGCATTTCCTAATATATCCAAATTTGGAAAGTCGAGTTCTGAAATGGCAGATTATTTACTTTACGAAGCGGGAGTAGCAACTTTAGGTGGTAGTTCCTTTGGAAAATATGGAGAAGGATTTTTGAGGTTATCTTATGCGAATTCTCTACAAAACATCGAAAAAGCAGTAATAAGAGTAGAGGAAGCATTAAACAAATTACGTTAATATCCGCATATATTATATATAAAAACAGAAACTCCTGGAATTTTTATAAAAAAAGGGGAAGTTTCCTACTATTGAAAATCGTAATATAGAAATTCACTAATATCTAAGGGAAAGTAACTATTTTGTAGTATTCCCTTAGATATTTTGATTATTAAATATATAAGCTGAATAAAAAATTTAAAAGATTTTTCTATTCAGCTTATAAATATGGTAATTTTTTATATATATTGGTTGCTATTATTTGTATTTCTATATTATAATAGGATGTGAATTGTAACATATAATATTCAAATATTGTCTAAAATCATATTAAAAGCTCGAAAGGAGGAAGAAAATCACTTTTAACGATAAGGAATCCTAATTGTTAAAACTTTTATAATAGGTTTTAACTACAATTACTATTTTATTAAATTATATTTTTGGTTTTTTCTAATCCCAAATCACACAGGGGGAAAGAGGATGCGAACATGAATACTATGCTATTTTTAATTATTTATCCTATAATTGTAGCAGTTCTCTTGCTCATTTTACCACAGGAGCCTATTAGGAAATTTATCGTTTCCGTTTCAACAATTGTTTTAGTTGTTGCTTCAATTTTTCTTGTGGTACAGTATTTCAATACTGGAGCAGTTTTCTTTGAATTTGGCACAGAACCTATAACATTAGGAATGTTTGCCATTGAAATCATACTTGCTGGAATTATAGTTGCCTTGTCAATTAAGTATAAACAGTTTTTGGCAGCACTTCTTATGCTCACTGGGGCAGTTATCAGCATCTGGTTTGAATTTGCTCATGGTGGAGAAGTTCATGCAGTCAACAATCTGTTTATTGACAATCTATCTTTGATTATGACACTTATTATTGGAATTATTGGTGGATTGATTGGATTTTATGCTCTAGGATATATGAAAGATTATCAACATCATAATCCTGAGGTGAAGAACAGAGTAACGTTTTTCTTCTTTATCGTATATGTGTTTTTAGGTGCAATGTACGGAATAGTTTTCTCTAACAATATTTCATGGATATATTTTTTCTGGGAGATCACAACATTATGTTCATTCTTCCTAATCGGATATGCCCGTGATGAAATTGCAATTAAAAATTCATTTAAAGCTTTAAAAATGAATCTTCTCGGCGGAATCGCTTTCTCTATAGCGATTATATACTTAACAATAAATGCTCATACAATTGAACTTAATCAATTGTCTGGACTTGGATCAGCAGTGGTTCTTTTTCCTGCTGCCTTATTAGCATTTGCAGGCATAACAAAATCAGCTCAAATGCCGTTTTCTTCCTGGCTTTTGGGTGCGATGGTTGCGCCAACACCAGTATCAGCATTGCTTCATTCTAGCACAATGGTTAAAGCAGGCGTTTATCTAATCGTAAGATTATCACCAGTTTTTGTATTTGTAGAAGGTGGAAAAACGATAGGTATGTTTGTTGCTTTAGTCGGAGCAATAACATTTGTATTAGCAGCCTTTATGGCAATATCTCAATCAAATGCAAAACGTGTACTTGCTTATTCAACTATTTCCAACCTTGGTCTCATCGTTGTATGTGCCGGTATAGGA
>JBAYAL010000201.1:0-4198 GCA_041669825.1 Eubacteriales bacterium
AGATGATATATACTCTTTTGAAAAAAATGCACAATACTTTTAGTGTTGATGTTGCCACAAATCTCTATGCAGCTATTGTTACTGATACAGGAAGATTTAGTTATAGCAGTACGACAGAAAGAACTCATATGATAGCTGCTGAATTGTTAAAATCAGGTATAAAGCTTGCTTATATCCATAACAAACTATATGAAGAAAAGCCATTAGCTTATATAAACCTTTTATATAGAGCTTTGGGAAATTTAGAGCTTTATAATGATGGTAAGATTGCAGTAATATCTGTTTCAAAAGAAGATTTTACTAAAAGTGGGGCTGAAAGCAATCTTAGCGAAGGTCTTATTAACCATGCGCGTTGTATTGAAAATGTGGAGACAGCTGCCTCCTTGAAGGAAGTAAAGCCCTTAGAGGTGAAAGTGAGTTTGCGATCGAATCTTTGGTTGGATGTTAATAAGGTAGCGAATAAATTTGGTGGTGGGGGTCATGTGAGGGCATCAGGATGTATTTTACATATGACATTATCAGAAGCAAAAGAAAAAATAGTAGCTGCTTTGGAGGAGGCTCTAAAGTATGAACGGGACAATTAATGTTTTAAAGCCAGTTGGAATGACTTCGGCTGATGTGGTATATCATTTGAAAAAAAAATTAAATGTAAGTAAAATAGGTCATACTGGAACACTTGATCCTGGTGCGTCAGGCGTGTTGCCGATTTGTATTGGGAAAGGGACAAGACTTGCAGAATACTATACAAGTCAAAATAAATCCTATAGGGCTGAATTAACTTTAGGTATAGAAACTGATACAGAGGATGCTTTTGGTAATGTACTAAAAACGACTCTTCCTCAAGTGAAAAAAGAAGAATTTGTTAAAGTTATTAAAGGTTTTATAGGTAAAATTGGGCAAATTCCACCTATGTATTCTTCTGTAAGAAAGAATGGAAAACATTTATATGAATATGCCAGAAAAGGGATTGAAATAGAAAGAACACCAAGAAATATAGAAATATTTAGTATTAATATTATCAAATGGTCTGAAGATGAATATCCACGTGCTCTTTTTGATGTTATTTGTTCTAAAGGTACATATATTAGAACTCTTTGTAGCGATATTGGTAATAAACTTGGTTGTGGAGCGCATATGTCCTTTTTGCTTAGGTTGAGTTCCGGCTCGTTTAGAATAGAAGATGCCTGGACTTTTGAAGAAATAGAAAAAGCAATAGAAAATAAGGAATGTAATTACGTTAATCCTTTGAGTTTTGGATTAAATTTACCAATTATTGAGTTGCCTGATTTTAGAGTTAAAGCATTTTGTTGTGGTTTGCCTACAGATAAAAATTGTTTAAACAATGATGATTTTAATAATGGAACATCTGTTCAGGTAGTCAATGATAATAAATTGTTAGGTGTAGGGATTTGGAAAGATAACAGGCTTTATGCAAATAAAGTTTTAAGTTAAATAATCAGGGGGTAAGACTTGCATTGAAAGTGTGCAGTGTGTCATCAGATAAGGTATATGAGCCAATAGTGTTGGCACTGGGGAATTTTGACGGTGTTCATATTGGACATAAAAGGCTGTTGGAGCGTGGATTAGAAAAAGCAAGATTGCTTAATGTAAGTTTGGCTGTATTGTTATTTGACCCACATCCATTAAAGATACTTTATCCAGAAAGAGAACTTAATCTATTAACAGGTCGTAAAGAAAGATTAAAAATATTTGAGGAAATTGGTGTTGACATAGTATATATTATCCCGTTTACTCATGATTTTTCGATAACATCACCACATGAGTTTATTGATAAAGTGGTTTTAAGATTAAACTCAGTTCATTTGGTAGTTGGGTTTAACTACTCATTTGGAATAAGAGGGATTGGTAAGCCACAGGATTTGGTCTCATATGGTGAAAAAAATGGTTTTGGGGTAAGTATACTATCACCACAGATGATAAATGGGAGAATAATTTCTTCCAGTGAAATCAGGAAAAACTTAATTGCTGGGGATATCTTGCTAGCCAAAGAAATGATGGGACGATCGCCAAGTATTTTAGGAACTGTCGTAAATGGGGATAAAAGAGGAAGAATTTTGGGTTTTCCAACAGCAAATATTAGAACAGATAAAGGTATGCTCATTCCTAAAAATGGTGTATATGCAGTAACTTCAAAAATAGGAGAGAAAACATTTGGTGGAATGATGAATATTGGGTATAGACCTACATTTGATTCCAATTTAGAAAAATCAATTGAGGTTAATTTCTTTGACTTTTCTGGTGACCTGTATGGGCTAGAAATGAAAATAGAAATACAAGACAGATTGAGAGCTGAAAAAAAGTTTTCAGGGGTAGAAGAGATTATTGCACAACTTAACAGGGATAAGGAGAATGCTCTTAAGATAATTAATTCACTTTAGTGTGAACCGATAACTATCAAATTAACTTTACAATTTGCTAATTATCAGTTAGAATAACTAAGAAGTAACCACTGACTGGGTTAAATGAACTCTCCACCATTTTACTTGGCAGTTGGCGTTTATAAAATTTGGAGGTAGATTTAAATGATAGCACAAGATAAGAAAAAAGAAATTATCTTAAAATTCCAACAACACGAAGGAGATACTGGCTCTCCAGAGGTGCAGATTGCTATTTTGACAGCAAGGATTACTGAACTAACGGAACATTTTAAAGTTCATAAAAAGGATCATCATTCTAGACGTGGCTTGTTAAAACTTGTTGGGCAGCGTAGAGCTATGCTGAATTATCTTAAGAAAAGCGAATTTAATCGTTATCGTAAAATAATAACTGATCTTGGTATGCGCCGTTAATAAAGCTAATAGATAGAAGGAGCGAGATAATCGCTTCTTTTCTTGTATTTTGTTATATTACAAGTTAGTACTTTCTTAAGTTTATTCAGGGAGAGTGTATTGGTTAAGTTTAAGGTACAGTATTTGTGTAATAATAATTGTACATAACTATTATTTAACTTAAGTATTTTACAAATAGATAAAAAGCGGTTAATTTAACAATATTTTATCTAAGGATTTATATTTTGAAGTGTGTTTTTTTGATTTTTTTCTGTATGGGCAGGAAATAATAAAGAATATGTCGAACGTAAATCTAGTTATGATTAAAATTTAATTGTAAACGTATTTTAATTTGGAATAGATTAAGGAGGTTAAATTGTGGCTCATGAATATTTTGAACGGTCACTGCAAGTAGGAAATAGGACGTTGTCTTTTGAAACTGGAAGAATAGGACGTCAGGCGGGAGGTGCTATTCTTCTTCGCTATGGGGATACAGTGATTTCTTCATTTGCGACAGCTAGTCTTGAGGCTCGTGAAGGAATTGATTTTTTCCCGCTTACTGTAGATTTTGAGGAAAGACAATATGCTGCAGGTAAGATACCAGGAGGATTTATAAAACGAGAAGGAAGACCAAGCGAAAAGGCAACGTTGTCAGCAAGACAGATTGATAGATCAATACGACCATTATTTACAAAAGGTTTCAACAATGATGTTCAAGTTGTAAATATGGTTATGTCGGTGGATCAAGATTGTGCGACTGATATTTCTGCTATTAATGCCGCTTCAGCAGCACTTACAATTTCTGATATACCATTTGAAGGACCTATTGCAGCTGTTATTGTTGGGATGGTAAATGGTGAATTTGTAATTAACCCAACTGTAAAACAGGCTGAAGAAAGTCAGATGAATCTGACGGTTGCAGGGACAAAAGATGCTATTATGATGGTTGAGGCAGGAGCAAACGAAGTTTCAGAAGAACAGATGCTTGACGCAATCATTTTTGCTCATGAAGAAATAAAGAAAATCGCTGAGTTTTTAGAGAATTATAGAGAAGAGGCTTTGAAAGTAGGTTCTGCAAAAGCTAAAAGAGACGTAGTACTCATAGAAATAGCAAAAGAAATTGTGGATGAAGTAACTGAATGGGCTTACAATAGGATGGATGTTGCTGTTAGAACCGAAGAAAAAAAAGCTAGGGAAAGTGCTGTACAGAGTGTGAAAAATGAGGCTCTGGAGTATTTTAAAGAAAAGTATGCAGAAGATTTAAAGTCTGTTGAAAAAGTACTTGAGGAATTGGTTCATAAAACAGTTCGTAGACTAATAACAGTAGAGCATATTAGACCTGACGGTAGAGCACTTGAAGAAATTCGCCCAATAACAGTAGAAGTTTCAATGTTGCCAAGAACACATGG
>JBAYAL010000202.1:0-4186 GCA_041669825.1 Eubacteriales bacterium
TATGACAATTCTTCACGCCGGAGGAAAATTCAGTGGTGACACTTATAAAGTTTCTGGAGGACTTCATGGTGTCGGAATGAGTGTAGTTAATGCTCTTTCTGTATGGCTTAATGTAGAAATTAGCATGAATGGTAAAAAATATTACCAAGAATATTCCAGAGGAAAAGTACAAACTGAATTAAAAATTATTGGGACAATAGATGAAAATATAACAGGGACAAAAATATCTTTTGCACCAGATCCTGAAATATTTGAAGATTTAATATATGATTTTGATGTCCTTTCTCATCGTCTAAGAGAACTATCATTTTTGAATAAAAATATTTCAATTACACTTATTGATGAACGTACAGAAATAACGGAAGAATATTCTCATAGTAATGGTCTTGTTGATTTCGTAAAATATATGAATAAAAATAAAAATGTAATTCATGCAGAGCCAATTGTGTTTGAAATTGAAAAAGATTTTACTCAAGTAGAAGTAGCTTTTCAATATAATGATGGATATTCAGAAAATTTATTTTCGTATGCTAATAACATAAATACTACCGAAGGTGGTACTCACGAAGCTGGTTTTAAAGCTGCCTTAACAAGGTCAATAAATGATTATGCTCGAAAAAATAATATTTTAAAAAACAATGAAGTAAATTTAAGTGGTGAAGACGCAAGAGAAGGTATAGCCGCAGTTATATCAGTTAAAGTAAGAGAACCACAATTTGAAGGACAAACTAAAACAAAACTTGGAAATAGTGAAATAAGATCAATTGTTGATTCAATAGTAGGCGAAGGAATATCTATTTTTTTCGAAGAAAATCCAGCAATAGCAAAAAAAATTATGGAAAAAAGTATTCAATCCGCGAGGGCAAGACTTGCAGCTCGTAAAGCAAGAGATTTAACTAGAAGAAAAAGTATTTTAGATAGTACTTCTCTTCCTGGAAAACTTGCAGATTGCTCTTGGAAACAAGCTGAATACTGTGAAATATATCTCGTTGAAGGAGATAGTGCGGGCGGTTCAGCGAAACAAGGGCGTGATCAAAAATTCCAAGCAATTCTTCCTTTAAGAGGAAAAATTTTAAATGTGGAAAAAGCTAGGCTCGATAGAATATTTGGTAATGCGGAAATTAAAGCGATGATAACAGCTTTTGGGACTGGGATATCTGAGGATTTTGATATTACTAAAGCAAGATATCATAAAATTGTAATAATGACAGATGCTGATGTAGATGGATCCCATATTCGAATACTTCTTCTAACATTTTTGTACCGTTACATGAAACCTCTAATTGAAAATAATTACGTATATATTGCCCAACCACCGTTATTTAAAGTAAAAAAAGGCAAAGAAATAATATATGCGTACAGTGATGAAGAGTTAATGAACGTTCTTGAGAGAATTGGAAGAGATAGAGCTGAAATACAGCGGTATAAAGGTTTGGGAGAAATGAATGCAGAACAATTGTGGGAAACTACTATGGACCCTGAATCACGTACAATTCTTCAGGTGAAATTGGATGATGCTTTAAAAGCAGATGAACTTTTTACAATTTTGATGGGTGATAAAGTGGAACCACGTAAAGATTTTATTCAAAAACATGCCAGTGAAGTGCGTAATCTGGATGTATAAAAAAGGAGCTTGCCTGAATACTCATGGAAATAAATAAAGGAAAAGTACTACCAATAGAATTATCACATGAATTGAAAAAATCATTTATTGATTATGCAATGAGTGTAATAGTAAGCAGGGCATTACCTGATGTAAGAGATGGGCTTAAACCTGTTCATAGAAGAATACTATATACTCTTCATGATTTAGGGATGACCGCTAGTAAATCTTACAGTAAATCGGCCAGATTGGTTGGTGACTGTATGGGTAAATATCATCCTCATGGTGATTCTTCAATTTATGATGCTGTAGTTAGAATGGCACAGGATTTTTCAAGTCGATATCCAATGATTGATGGTCATGGTAATTTTGGTTCTGTAGATGGTGATTCTGCAGCTGCAATGAGATATACAGAACTTAGAATGGCCAAGATTTCTGAATATATGTTGGCAGATATTGATAAGGATACAGTTGATTTTGTTCCCAATTATGATGAAAAGGAAAAAGAACCTACTGTTCTTCCAGCGAAGATTCCTAATTTACTCGTTAATGGTTCTTCTGGTATTGCTGTTGGAATGGCAACGAATATACCCCCACATAATTTGGGTGAAGTAATAGATGGTGCAATATATCTATTAAATAGCGAAGATGAAGAATATAAGCCTGGTATAATGGATTTAATGAAATATATCAAAGGACCTGATTTTCCAACCGGCGGAAATATTATGGGTACAGAAGGAATTATAAAAGCATACACTACCGGAAGGGGTTCCGTAAAAACCAGAGGCAAAGTAAGTATTGAAAAAATCGAAAAATCTGGTAAAATGCGTATTCTGATCTCGGAAATACCTTATATGGTAAATAAATCTAGGCTGATTGAAAAAATAGCAGAACTTGTTCATGATAAGAAAATTGAGGGAATTACTGATTTACGCGATGAGTCAAATAGAAACGGAATGCGAATAATTATTGAATTGAGAAGGGATGTAAATCCTGATATTATTCTTAATCAATTATATAAACATACTCAATTGGAAGATAGTTTTGGTATAAATTTACTAGCTTTGGTTGATGGTGCACCAAGGGTATTAAATATTAAAGAAATGCTTGATTATTTTTTAACTCATCAAAAGGTTGTAATAGTAAGAAGAACCAAATTTGAATTAAAAAAAGCTGAAGCCGAAGCTCACATTGTTGAAGGACTGAGAAAAGCACTTGATCACATAGATGAAATTATCGAAATTATTAGATCGTCTAAAGATGACAATGTAGCAAAACAAAAGTTGATACAAAATTTTGAATTTAGTGATATACAAGCGCAAGCTATTTTAGATATGCGTTTAAAAAGATTGACAGGGTTGGAAAGAGAAAAACTAGAAAATAGATATTTGGATTTAGTAAAAGAAATAGAATATCTTAGATCAGTTCTGGCATCAGATAAAATGATTAGAGAAATAATAAAAAACGAACTTACAGAGATCCGAAAAAAATTTGCTGACGATAGACGCTCAATTATTACTTTTGATTCCTCAAATATGGAAATAGAAGACTTAATAGCAGAAGAAGATGTTGTAATAACAGTAACCCATAGGGGTTATATAAAAAGACTTCCTCTCACAACGTATAGAAGCCAGCGTAGAGGAGGAAGGGGAGTAAACGGGATTTCAACAGCTGAAAATGATTTTGTTGAAAGATTATTTATCACCTCAACTCATCATTATATTTTATTTTTTAGTACAAAAGGTAAAGTATATAGATTAAAAGCTCATGAGATTCCTGAAGCGAGCAGAACAGCAAAAGGAACTGCGATTATTAATTTATTGAATCTTTCTCAAGAAGAATTAATTACAGCAACAATAGCTGTAAAAGAATTTAGTAAAGATTATTTTCTCTTAACTGGTACTAAACGTGGAATCGTTAAAAAGACGGTTCTTGAGGAATATCACACTAATAGACGAGATGGAATAATTGCATTAACCCTAGAAGATGATGATGAACTAATAAGTGTTCGTTTAACAAGAGGTCAAGATGATATTTTAATGTCCTCACGTGCGGGATCAATTATTCGTTTTTCAGAGAAAAATGTACGTGCTATGGGTAGAACGGCTAGAGGAGTTAGAGGTATTAAACTCCAAAAGAATAATTATCTTATTTCCATGGATACTATAGATTATTCAGGAGCAAATTTAGAATTATTGACTATGACTGAAAATGGATTTGCAAAGAGATCAGATTTAAATGAGTTTAGAGTGCAAACGCGTGGAGGAAAAGGAGTAATAGCTCATAAAATAAATGCAAAGACTGGGGAGCTTGCTGGAATAAAAGTAGTAACCTCTGAAGAAGAATTAATGGTCATTACAGATAATGGAATAATTATTCGCCAGGAAGTAGCAGGAATTTCTAAACAGGGAAGATCTGCCCAGGGAGTAATGGCAATGAGAACTGGTGAAGGTAAAGTAGTTGCAATTGCAAAATTTATATCAAAAGAATAAATGAAAGATATGAATTTATTCTAATATAGAAATAAAATCTACTAAATGTTGAATTAGGAGGAAATAAAATGACTGAAATAGCATCATGGAA
>JBAYAL010000203.1:0-4149 GCA_041669825.1 Eubacteriales bacterium
CCAGAAATAGGGTATCAAATAGTAAGCTCGGCAAATGAATTTTCTGAATTAGCTAATTCTATTCTTGAACATCATGAAAGATGGGATGGTAAAGGATATCCAAAGGGACTTAAAGGTGATGACATTTCAATACAAGCAAGGATTATTGCTATTTCAGATTCTTATGATGCTATGACTAGTGAGAGAACTTATCAAAGTGGATTAAGTGAGGAAGAAGCTATAATAGAAATAAAAAGAAATGCTGGTAGTCAGTTTGATCCACAGATTGCAAAGGTATTCGTAGAAAAAGTACTAGGAAAGGTGTGGAACTGAGTTTTATAATACCTAACTTGTTAGCTTGATCAAGAGTTGTTTAAAAGACAGCTCTTTTTGTTTACAAAAGGGGTCTGAAGTAATAAACGTGCTTGTTGGAGAGGTAAATGATTAAATAATACTTCTCCAATAAAAAAATTTAGTAAAATAAAGTGAAAAATGAAGGGAATATACTAATTCTATGGTAAACTAATACATTAAAGCATTATTGCCTAAAATAACTGGATAACTTTAATATAGGTGGGCTATATTATAAAAATAAATGCTGTTTAGAGGAACTAGGGCCAAGTTAAAACTTGAACTACAGCTTTTGACTAAACAAGAATTTTTAAGGTGATACAAAGAAAGAGATGACTAAATGATAAAGGGCGATTTTAATAATTATCAATTAAGCAGTGAGTTATTAAAAGCAATTAATATGTTAAACTATATCAATCCTACAAAAGTTCAGGAGCAGGTTATTCCGGTGTTACTAGAGCAAAAAGATGTTATTGTAAAGTCTCAAACTGGGAGTGGGAAGACGGCTGCTTTTGCTATCCCAATATGCCAAGTTGTAGATTGGGACCAGAACAAACCCCAGGCACTAGTACTTTCACCAACAAGAGAACTTGCAATTCAAGTCAAAGAGGATATTTTTAATATTGGTAGGTTTAAAAGGCTTAAAGTGTCTGTAATTTATGGAAAGTCCCCATTCTACTATCAGGAAAAAGAACTGAAACAAAAAACACATATTGTGGTAGGTACACCAGGTCGTCTGCTAGATCATCTTGAAAAAGGGACATTTGATACATCTAATATTAAATATTTAGTGATAGATGAGGCAGATGAAATGTTGAATATGGGATTTATAGAGCAAATCGAAACTATTATTGCAAGTTTGCCACAAGAACGGGTGACAATTTTATTGTCAGCTACTATGCCATTAGATATTAAAAATTTATGTAATAAATACATGAAAAATCCGATACGTGTAGAAATAGAGGAACAGAATTCAACAGTAGATAGAATATGCCAAGAAAGATATAATGTAGCTCAAATAGATAAAATTAAACTTTTAAGAGATATAACGATTGTAGAAAACCCAGATAGTTGTATGATATTTTGCAATACCAAACAAAAGGTGGATGAGGTTTGTGATGAACTTATAAATTGGAACTATTCTTGTGAGAAAATTCATGGTGGAATGGAACAGCGAGACCGTTTGAGTGCAATGAATGATTTTAAGCTAGGCTATTTTAGATATCTCGTGGCCACAGACGTTGCAGCAAGGGGTATTGACATAGAAGATATTACACTTGTTATAAATTATGATATTCCACAAGATAAGGAAAGCTATGTTCATCGGATAGGAAGAACAGGACGTTTGAATAAATTGGGTAAAGCAATTACGTTTGTAACCCAAAATGAAAACAAATATTTAAGTGATATTCATGAATATATTGGTAAAGAAATTCTGTTGAAAGAAAGACCGGAAAAAGAAACTGTGCTTGATGCTAAGCAAGGTTTTATTGAAAAAATAAATACGTTACCAGAAATTAAAGAAACAAAAGGTGCGCAATTAAGTACTGAAATTATGAAATTACATGTGAATGCAGGTAAAAAAACTAAGATGAGACCGGTAGATATTGTAGGTACACTTTGTAGTATAAAAGGTATGACTGCGACAGATATTGGGATTATCAATATCTTGGATGTATCTACCTTTGTTGAAATATTAAATAATAAAGGTGAGTTGGTGCTCCAAGAGTTGCAAAATACTCCAATTAAGGGCAGACTTAGAAAGGTAAGTAAAGCTGATAGGTAATAACAAAAATAATTTTGAAGGTGGAACAAATGAGAAATTTAAGAATGACGATTGATTATGATGGTTCGAAATACAAAGGATGGCAAAAACAAACAGATAATGAGCTAACAATACAAGGAAAAATAGAAACTGTATTATCAAAATTGACAGGTGAAGAAATTCAGGTAGTTGGTTGTGGGAGGACGGATGCAGGAGTACATGCTAAAAATTACATTGCGAATTTCCATACAAATTGTAAATACAATATTGATAAAATATTAGACTATTTATATGAATATTTACCTGAAGATATAGTAATTAAATCGATGGAAGAGGCAGCTGAAAGGTTTCATGCCAGATATAATGTGCAATCAAAAACCTATGTCTATACCATCAATAATAATAAATATAGAAATGTGTTTACTAGAAAATATTCCTACCATATTGCTGAGAAACTTAATTTGCTGGAAATGAGAAAAGCCTCAGAAGTTTTAATTGGAAGTCATGATTTTCAGAGCTTTACAAATGTAAGAAGTGAAAAGACTACAGTTAGAATGATTAATTATATCAATTTTATAGATAATGACGGTATTTTAAAAATAGAAGTTAACGGAAATGGATTTTTATGGAATATGGTAAGAATTATAGTAGGAACACTTATTGAAGTAGGTAAAGGCAATCTTAAAAATATAGATGTCGAAAGAATATTGAATGAAAAGAAAAGACGAGAAGCTGGACACTTAGCTCAAGCAAAAGGCTTATGCTTAAAAGATGTAAAATATTAAGGATGTTTTAGGTGGGGCAAGAGGCAACGACAACACAAAAAGATGAAAGAACAGGGAATTGCCTTGCGTTAAGCGATATAATTACTAGCATAAAAGGAAAATGGGGCTGATTAAGCAGCCCCATTTTCCTTTTATTGTAGCCTACCTGAGTGTATACAGTTTGGATATAGCACCAATTATGTCAATGGTATCATTTCTTATAAAGCCTGGTTCGGTATATCCTTTATCACTAAATTCTAAAGCTTTCTCTATCATGTGAAGACTTAAGGGAGCTATATTTAGATTGCAACATTCATCTGGAGAGTAAAAGCCGGCAGCTTTTACTTCCTTAGGATCTGGCTCTATTTCGCCTTTTAAATATTGAAGAAGAAAGACTATATAAATATTGTGCTTTATACCAGTAATATCTTCAGGGCGGTCTTTAATGGCAATGACACTTGCGGGTTTGGTGATAAGGCCAGTTTCTTCTCGTATTTCTCGGACAACAGCATCTTCTATTTTTTCGTCTTGGTCTACATACCCGCCAGGTATGGTCCATTTGCCTTTTCCTGGGTTAAGAGCTCTTTGGACTAGAAGTCCTTTGTTTTCTTTGATTAGAACCCCACCTACACCTATAGAGTATTCTCCCCAGTGAGTATAATGGCATTTGGGGCACTTTTTGCGCAGTTTTCCTTCTATTTTAATCGATTCTAGAGGGGTAGCGCATATCGGACAAAATTCAAACGGAATATATCTTAGTGGCATTACAAATCTCCTTCTTTTTAATGAAAAATACTATAAATATAGAGATAATAATATTATTGGGAGAACCTTTTTTTGAGGTCGTTTGCTAAGAAAGCTCTTTTGTTTGTAGCGTTCCTTAATAATTTAATGGTATAAGACTAGCTTCTCATAGTTATTGTTACAAATTAATTTTATATAAAACATCAAGTAGCATTATTAATGCTCTACATAAAAAATGGTTTTTCAATGTACAGGTATAGTTAAAACTATAATACCTTAATACGTAAAATACAATAAATTATAATTTATTGAAAACAAATACTCCGCAGTAAGCTAAGTTTAATAATATAGGTAAGCTAGTTTAATAGTACAACTTAACTTAATCTATATTGCACTATTTTATATATTATAAGCTCCTGAAAAAGCTCCCGAAAACAATTTTTAAAGTTTTTTAGTATATTTATACTGCTTCAGCAAGTTTGTTTTTTCTGAGTGTCTGACTAAAAATGACTTTTGCTAAGAGAATCGCTCCGATAATATCCGAAA
>JBAYAL010000204.1:0-4148 GCA_041669825.1 Eubacteriales bacterium
CATGTAATAATTCCAGCCGGAGGACTATCTTTAGACCAAAGAAGATGGATATCATCTCGTAAGAAATTTTTCATTCCCATAAAAGTTATCTCTAGTCTTTTTAAAGGCAAATTCATGGCTTATTATAAGAAAGCTTGTATTAATGGGAAAATAAAATTTGAAGGTGAGCTTGAAGTATTTAACAAAAACAAAAATAATCAATCTTTAATAAATGGGCTATATAAAAAACAATGGGTAGTTTACATCAAAGAACCTTTCAGTAATACAACAAAAGTAATGGAGTATTTAGGGAGATATACACATCGGGTTGCTATCTCTAATCAAAGAATTGTTAATATTAGAGAAGGTAAGGTAAGTTTTAAATGGAAGGACTATGCCGATAAAAGCAAAAATAAAATTATGGTTTTAGATGGAGAAGAATTTATAAGGAGATTTTTGCTGCATATACTTCCAGAAAATTTTATGAAGATAAGACATTATGGAATACTTAGTAATAGGAGCAGAAAAGCTAAGCTAGGAAAATGCCAGGAGATATTCAAACTAAAACAACAACCAGTAGTGAAAATTTCCTGGCAAGAATTACTTCTAAAATTAAAAGGTATTGATGTAACAGTTTGCCCTTCTTGTGGAAAGGGTCAAATGGTAAAAAGAGAGTTATTAGTTCCAAGGGCCTGTTCACCACCAAAAAATCATTTCGTAGCGTAAGATTGACATATTACAGAAGTGATAAGACTGTTCTTTTTTAAGAAAAACTGCCCATAAGCAATTCTTAGTAAAATAATATAAAAGAAACAAGCTTTAGTAAAAACAAATATATTTTTTGGGGCTAGAAAAAAGACTAATAATCAGTATTTAATCAGGGAAATACTTTTTTAAATCCCCATAGTACATCGTGACGGCTTCGTTCAACATTATTGTATCTGAAATTGAGAATAAATATTTAAAAGTTTAATTGTATGGTCTTTGCTCAAATTCAGATACAATACTACGACGTTATCGGAAAGATGAGGCGGGGGCCGCCGCGTCCTGCGGCGGTTTATATATATAGCAAATATAATTTGAATTGGAGGAGTGAGAGAAATGACACCAAACCAGGCAGCTGAAATTGCTAGGACTATGACAGGTAGTATTCTTAGTGATGAAGAAATTATGATTGGTGTAAGGAAGGTAAACGCCATAGCTAAGGAAGAATGTTGTCGTCAAGTTGACAAATTACTTCAGAAGCATAACTTACCTTTTGACAAAGGTTACTTTTTAGCCAAGGACGATTTTAATAATATAGCACAAAGATATAAAATGGATGCGGCAGTGATGTTTTGGATTTATATGGAATGGCTTGGTCAAAATAAATGAAAGATAATTTGATTCCAGATTCTTTGCACAATAGTATAAGAGCTTTTCTATCGTTATTGAAAACTATGTATAAGAGTATGCCTTTGTTGATGGTCGTTTTTACTTTTTTGATTGTATATTTAGCAACGAAATTGGCATCTAATATGACTACAATGGTAGCAATACTTTCAGCTGTTATTATCATCTCATCAATATGTATTTATGTTAAATCTAATAATTATGGAGAAGCTGTTTTAGCATTATCCGCAGGGTTATTTACTGTTTATACAGTTGAATGGACACCATCATTATTTATAGGATTTATTGTTGTTTGGATTTTGTTTACAGTGACTGTTTTCTTTATTAATTCCGTAAGAATTGCTTCGAAGATTGAAAGTATACTCTTAGATGCTGCAATTTCTCTGGGCAACAGAGAACAAACTGATAAAGAAACAAAGAAGCAATTAGAAACCATTTCTAACAGTGTGAAAAATAGTGTTTTAATGCCGGATGAAAGAGCCGAAATTCTTAGACTTTTCTGCTTTAGAAAGATTGACATTAACAAAATGCAAACGGGGTTACACTGGGTAAACATATATTATGGAATTACCAAGATACCATATATGGATCTTGCTTCGTTTGTTTCGGAAGTTATTAAAAATACAACGTTATATACGGGAATTACAATAGATAATGTATTTGATTATATATATGCTGGAATGAGAGATACGCCGGTATCGCCGCTAGAATATATAGATGTATTCAAGAAAACGAGGCATATCTTGGCATCAACTAAAAATACAATTTTATATTTCCAGACATTAACTGATTTTTTCTCATCTGGTCAATCAATAAATAAGGTTGAGGAATATGTTGAAAATATTGTTGTAATAGACTAATTCAAGGGTGCGACGTCCTGTCGCACTCTGGCTACGGGGGGCCTCATCCATCCGATAACAGCGTATTACCAAAATCTGAGAGGATATGAATGTAGTAACCAGACTTCGGTAATACGCAGACTGTTAGTACGCCAAGCAAAGCTTGGTACTTCTTGCAAGGTGAAAGTCCTTGTCGAGTAAGCTTTAACCAAGCACTCGTATCGAGTGTTACGCCGAAACTGGTAACAGCTAGGTGAAGTGTACACAGCATAAGGATAACCGTATATCCTGAAGCACATTCAGCCCCGTTAACGCGTGTCTGGAAACGGACGAAGAGCAGACGACCACGTATTTAACGTTACGGAAGTCAACACAGAAAAACCGCAATGGTGAGGTTTTCGAGGGTCTGTCGGGGTCAGAGAACATGGCATGTATGGAAAGAAGTATCAGGAACTTGGGAGACCCTGATAGTTCCGATAGAAATGTCGGTAGGTTTAACCAATCGAAAAAGAGGAAAGCTGATGACTTATCAGGGAGTCGGATTAACCCATAGTACTCTGAGGTCAGGAGAGCTGATTACATGGGGAAGGGGTTAACAAAAGTATGCAGTCTGCAAAGGAAACAACAACCGGACATGTAGGGTCGGAACAATTGGTGCAAACCTCACTGCAGGCAATAGCACAAAAGGCAAAAAGGCTTAAAAATTACCGATTTGAAAATCTCTATAGACTGTTAAACTATAATGCCCTAATGGAAGCCTGGAAGAAAATAAACAAACAGGCCGCAGTCGGAGTAGATAAAGTAACGGCAAAAGAAATGTCTATAAATCTTAATCAAAACATTAAGGAGATAGGAAAACAATTAGTAGAGAAAAGATATCGGACCAAACTGGTACGTAGAGTAGAAATACCAAAAGGGGAAGGTAAAACAAGACCACTTGGTATACCTGCAATTGCGGACAAATTGGTGCAAAGTACAGTAAGTTCTATATTAGAAGCAATATATGAAAAGGACTTCTTACCCAGTAGCTATGGATATAGAAGAAAAGTAGGAGCGCATAATGCTGTAAAAGACCTAACCAGAGAACTAAACTTTGGCAAATACAGCTATATTGTAGAAGCTGACATTACTGGATTTTTCGATAACATTGACCATAATTGGCTAATGAAAATGCTTGAACTGAGAATTGAGGACAAAGCATTCTTAGGACTCATCAAAAAATGGCTCAAAGCAGGGATATTACAACCAGACGGACAAGTTCATAACCCAATAACAGGAACTCCGCAGGGCGGAATCATCAGCCCAATACTAGCTAATATCTATCTGCACTACGTGCTAGATATCTGGTTTGAAAGAATAGTAAAACAGAGATGTCAGGGAGAAGCCTATATATGTAGGTACGCAGATGATTTTGTCTGCGCTTTCAGATATAAGAAAGATGCAGAGAAGTTCTACAAAGTACTGGGAAAAAGGTTGAATAAATTCAACCTCGAACTGTCCAAAGAAAAGACAAACATCATAAGCTTTAGCCGATTTAGAAAAGAAGAGAAAACAGCATTTGAATTTCTAGGTTTTGAATACAGATGGGGAGTATCCCGAAAAGGAAAAGACATAATAAAACGGACAACATCAAGGAAGAAATTTAGAAAGTCCATAGATAACCTTAAAAAGTGGTGCAAAGAAAATCGTAACAAAAGACTGCGTAACCTGTTCAAGGAATTAAACACAAAACTTAGAGGGTACTACAATTACTATGGACTAATAGGGAATATGTCTAAACTCCAAGAACTGTATGAAATAGCCATAAAACTGCTTTATAAGTGGTTGAATCGAAGAAGTCAGCGAAGAAGTTTTAACTTTTCAATCTTTGCTAAGATAATAAAAGTATATGGAGTGCTAAAACCAAGAATTGTTGAAGCTCCAGATACTCAAATTAAG
>JBAYAL010000205.1:0-4137 GCA_041669825.1 Eubacteriales bacterium
CACCGTATATCTTAGCAATTTCTACTGCTTCATTAATGATAACATTTTTAGGAGTGTCCGGTTTATACAAGATCTCATATGCTGACATTCTCATTAAATTCCTGTCTACAACACTCATTCTAGCCACTGCCCAATCACGGGACAATCCAGATATCTTTTTATCAATAATATCTATATTTTCCAATGTTCCACAAATCAGTTCCCTAGCAAATTCAAGGCTTTTTTTTGAAACAGAAAACTCCGCTGCCCAATGATCAAGTGATTCATCAATCTTGTCTCTTTCTCCAATAAAATCCATCTGAAACAAAATTTGCAGTGCAGTTTCTCTTGCCAACCGTCTGCTCATAATTATCCTCCAATTAAATAATAGCTTCCCTATAACAACTTTTTCCAAATATTCCTTATGACGTCTTCTATTTTTACTAGCCATGATGGAACACCATTATTATCATCCCATAGTTTCCCAATATAATACCCGATAAGAGCAAAAACAATTATAAGCATTGTCTGCCAGAAATCAAAAGCAATAAATAATAAAGCAAGAAAAATTCCAAAAAGGACACCATAAAATTTACCTGGATATTCTTCCACAGCTTTTTCGCAAAAAGCATCAATTTTATTCCCAAAAATCCCTATTGTTTTTCTCATTTTTTATATGCTGTGCTAATCAACTTTGAAGACCGCACAATCACTTTCACCTCTGTAACCGGCATTCCAGTATATAATTCCACTCCATTTTTTACTATTTCTTGTATTTCTTCAGATATTTTAGAAATTACTAATCCTTCTTCCAATTGACAAGTCAAACTTAGTTCAAGTCCATTTTCTCTCTGTTTAATTCTGGTCCTAACATTTTTTAACCCAGATACTTCAGCCGTGCTCCGAACTATAATATCACTCATAGCCCCTCTAGTTATCCTCACTTCTCCATCTTTTGTTCTTGATACATACGACTCTTCTGCTTGAGATCTAGGTCTTTTAAGCAAAAAAACTGCAACAGCTAAAATAATAAAAGCTATTAAAACACTTTTAAATGGATTATTTTGAAACCACCCCATCATTTGTAACATAGAATCATACGGCATACTCCACCCTGTAGCCATTAACAATATCCATCCAGCCAAAATTATTAATAACAACCCTACTATATATTCCAGCATAATTCCACCTCTTCCAAAACCCCCCTTGAAGTTCAAGGGGGGACATCCTTATACTATTCCTCTTTTGCCTCTACAACTGGCTTAAAAGCTATTCCTTGGATATGGACATTAATCTCTAAGACTGATAAACCAGTCATCCCCTCTATTGCTTCTTTTACAGATTCCTGAACTTTTTGAGCAACCTCTGGAATCGATACACCATATTCAACCGCTAGAAACAAATCAACAGATGCTTCTTTTTCTCCGACCTCAACTTTTATCCCTTTTGATACATTTTTGCCCCTGCTAAGCATATTGGCAATATCCCCAACAAATCCGCCACTCATCGCAGCAACACCTTCTACCTCAGAAGCTGCCATCCCTGCAATAACTTCTACAACCTCGTCCGCAATTTTTACGGAACCGAGTGCATTATCAGTATTAATATTATCCATAAATACACCTCATTTCAATTAGTAAGTATAACTCACACACAATCATTATAACAGAATAAGTTTGCACGGCAAGCCTTACCAAATTTACTAAATTATATTTATTATTGTTTAAGTATAAAAAGCAACCTTTGCTTCGTGAATACACGATATATAGACATTGATACTTCTAATCATAAGCGTGTATAGTCTGTAATTTCTGAGAAATGAGCTTTTGACATCCTAACCTTATTATCTAATTTAGTAATAAGTACTTTATCTGCTACGAAATATTTTGTTTGCAATAATATATTACGTTTTTGCTAAAACATCTACATTTATATATGAAACACCTGCAATATCAACTACTGTATTTTTAATAAAATCTATTTGGTCAATCTCTAAGTGCTCAGCGTAGACAATGACACTCACCTTCTTCCCATTTAAATCTGAAACAACATCTTTAAATCCCCTGATTTTTAAACTGTTTTCAATCTCTCCCTCCACAGAAATTTCGTTATTCAATAATAACCATTTTTTCTGAGCTTCTTCCCTAGTTGCTGGAATATCAGAATCAAGTAGGCAACTTAACATATCCTTGCTTTCTTGCCGAAACTGTTCTCTTCTTATCCTGTAATTCACAAAATAATTCAACCCGTTTTCATTATCTATCATCTCATAGGAAAAAGAAATATAAGCATTTTGAACATCCTGACAAACTGCAACTGCCTGTTCATCATTTAAATATATCTTTTCCTCATTATTTTTTCCAATTGTTAAAAGACAAATACTCACTGTAACAATAACTACCAATGTAAAAGCAATAACTTTCTTCACTTATACCCCCTCCATGGGAACAACATTAATTTTGACTGGCTCAATATTTAATAACACCCTAACCGATTGAAAAATCTGCTCCTTTATTTGAGGATTGATTGCTCCTTCTGCAATCACTAAAACTCCCGCAATCTGTGGCCTTTCTTCAATAATCAAAATTGGTAGGGAATTACTTGGAACGACCAGTTGATTATTCTCAGTGACTTCTACTGTTTCCCTCGTTCCCCCTTCCTTATCTGTTTCTTTAGAGGTTCTTTTGGTAACACTTTCATCTCTAACATATTCTTTTTTAAAACCAGTTGAAAATGTAACTATGACTTCTACTTTGCCAACACCTTTCATTTTCCCAAGACTATCTGAAATTTTCTCTTCAAGATTATTCTCCAAAATCTCAATATCTGTTTTTTCCACTGGAACAGCAGCGACTGGTTCAACTGCCTGATCTAATAGTACAGACTTATCTTCAGATTTGGCAAAAAGAACAAATATTACTGCAACAACAATAATAAAAATAATACCTAAATTTAATTTTTCTGAAAAAATTTCTTTAGTGAATTTCATTATTCCTCCTCCTTTATTTTAATCAGTTCACTTGATACACAAATACCTTTTCTTCAGGTATTTGCATCAATTCCACGATTTTTTCTTTTACTTCTTTTTCTTTTATAGTAAATTTATCTGAAATCTGTTCATTATTACTCATATCTATTTTTTCAATGGGTTTTATCGATACGCTATTCAAGCTGAAAATTATATTTACTTTCAAAATTTCAGGATAATCAGCATATCCCTCCGGTTCATCATCTGATTCAAGAAACTCAATATTTACTTCAACTTCCTTTATTCCGTCAATATTTAAAACAAGTACTTTAATTTGGTTTATCAAAATTTTTCTATACTGCTCCCTTACTGCTTCTCTCCCAACATTATCCGAATCAACCCCGGAAGCAAGCACAGGCATATCTCTAGATGATGTAGTTGTCCAGGCAGGTACTTCATTAACGAAATCCATATTAAAAATACTAGTTACAGGTGTAAGTACTGCTGAAATAACAAATAAACCCATTATCAACCTAACAAAACCTCTCATAGACTTTTCAGGAAGCAATATCTCTAAAAATGTTGCCAAAAGAAGAATAAATGCTAGATTTTTTATTAATTCTTTTAAACCTTCCATATTCTCACCTTTTACCTTACCGTAGCATTACAGATAAGTTTCCTGTCCCAATAACTATTGCTATTGTAATAAAAAACATAACTCCAACTGAAGAAACTGCAACAAGAATATATATTAACCCTTTGGAAATATCTTGAAGACTATCTGCAAGCTGTTTTTCTCCAAGAGGCTCTACCAGGGCAGAAGAAATTTTAAACGTAAATATCATGGCAATAATTTTTAAAATTGGAGTCATAAGAATTGCCACAATAGCAAACATCGCAACAATACCCAAGGCATTTTTCAAAAGCAACCCCGAACCTACAACAAGTTCCACTGCATCTTTAAAGTATTTTCCAACAACCGGAACCAGATCAGCAGAATATTTTGCAGTTCTGAGAGCTACTCCATCTGCTATCCCCCCTGTAACACCTTCTACAGACATAACTCCTATAAATATTGTCATAACAAATCCTATGGCCAGTTTTCCTCCAAATTCAAGCAAATCGGCTAACTTTCCAAGTTTAAATTCACTAGATATATTATTGAACAATTTTAGAATTACTGAGAAGAA
>JBAYAL010000206.1:0-4111 GCA_041669825.1 Eubacteriales bacterium
AAGCTATAGCAGCTAACATCAAAATGTTTAACAAGAGTTTCCAGGATTGTGGATATGAATAAGTTTGTATAATATTTACTATTATTGTTGCTCCCATCGCACCACTTAATGTCCCAGTAACATCGCCAACTATGTCATTCGCAAAACTAGACACTTTGTCTGCCCTTTTTAGTAAAAAGACAGACTGACGTGCACCAAAGACTTTATCTGCTGCCCTAGCATGATGAGGAGCTTCATCAGCTGCAGTAACTGCAATTCCAAGAATGTCAAAAATGATTCCAATAGATATCACAATTAGAAGAAAAAGCCAAGTGACATATGGAGGAAAATACCTTAAAAACGCCTCAGACCCGCCACTTACCAAAACAGCTATAATAAATGTAATAATAAATACTGAAACAAGGTGTTTGACACTACTTTTTTTTCGGCTAACCAAAAATTAATTCCCCTCCAAAGTATTTAAACATAAATAAAATAAGGTTTGACCTCTACCATTATTATTTTATCACAATAATAAGCCAAGTACACATCCAAGTATTGCTCCCCCGAACACTTCAAAAGGAGTATGACCAATAAGTTCCTTAAGTCTTTCCTGATGTTCCTGACCATTACTCAATCGATCAATCAGATGATTTTGACTAAGTCTATCCACCAGATAGTTTAAAATTTTGGCATGCATCCCTGCTGCCCTTCTCACTCCAGCAGCATCGTACATAACAATTACAGCTAAAACAACAGAAAAAGCAAATAATGGTGAATCCCACCCCTGAAGCTTGCCAACCTCTATAGCCAGTGCAGAAACAATAGCAGTATGAGAACTAGGAAATCCCCCAGAACTCATAAGTAAATTATAATCAAATTTTCTCTCTACCATAAAATTTAAAATCAACTTTGCCGTTTGAGCAATCACCCAAGCCAACAGAGCAACCCACATAATTCTATTATTCAAAATTGCAGGATAAAAATTCATTACTACTCTCCTTAGCACGACTTAATAACACGATCCTATATTATTTGCAGTACTACCTAAAGTTTTTAATATTTCAATCACTATTTTTTTCGATTTGCAATATAATCAGCTAGCTGTGACAAGAATTCTCCTCTAAGTCCAAAACTCTCTATTGACCCTTTTGCCTCAGCTATACAATTGTTAAGATGTAATTTTGCTCCTTCAAGACCAAGTAATGAAGGATATGTAGATTTGTTTGACGCTTCATCACTTCCAACTGGCTTACCCAGTTCTTTTGCATCTCCTTCGATATCCAAGACATCATCTTTAATTTGAAATGCAAGACCAATATTAGAAGCATAAGCCGTCAATTTTTCAATATCATCATCAGTCCCTCCTCCAAGAATCGCACCCAATCTAACAGAGGCTTTAAGAAGGTCTCCTGTTTTTTTCTCATGAATTTTTTCAATATCACTAAATGACAGCTTCCTATTTTCTCCTAAAGTATCAAGAACCTGTCCTCCCACCATACCCATCCAGCCAACTGCCTGAGCTGTCTCTTTTACAATCAAAAGCTGCTTTTTAGGATCAACTGGCAAAGACTGGGCAAGTAATTCAAATCCATAGGTGAGAAGTGCATCTCCAGCCAAAAGAGCAATAGTTTCATTAAACTGTTTGTGATTAGACAATTTTCCCCTTCGGTAATCATCATTATCCATGCAAGGAAGATCATCGTGAATTAACGAATAAGTATGAATCAGTTCCAAAGCGGATGCTACCCGAATTAATATTAAAGGATCTCCACCCACCGCTTCTGCCGAGGCCAAAGCCAAGACAGGCCTAATTCTTTTTCCACCGGCAACCAATGAATATTTCATACTACTACAAAGCAAACTTTCATCCAAGGGTAGACTACTTAAAAATTCTTCCACCAAATTGCCATAATAATTATATTTAGTCTTAAACACTTATTATCATTCCTTATCCTTCTCCATTGTTGTCAACTTAAACTCTCCATTAGTGTCTTCCAATAATACCTGTATTTTTTCTTCAGCTACATCCAAACTTTTATTACAAGATTTGATTAACTCTATTCCTTCTTGAAACAAAGTTAAAGCCTGCTCAAGAGGAATTTCATTCTTCTCCATGAGAAGTACGATCTGTTCCAGCCTTTCAATTCCGTTTTCAAAATTTTCTGGGGATGGTCTGCTTTTTTTCATTAAAACACACCTACTTTTATTAACTTATTTTTATTCATTAGATATATCCGCAAATATATCCGCCACTCTACATTTCAATTTTCCATCGTATACCTTTAAATTAATTTCAGAATTCTTCTCAACTTCCTTTATTGATCTAATGACTCTTTCATGTGAATCATAAGCAAGGGAGTACCCCCTACCTAGTATTGCAAGCGGACTAAGTAAATCAAGTTTTGAGGATACCAACTTAAGTATACCACTTCTGTCTGATACAAATCCAGTCATACCAGTAAGCAGCTGTTTGGTTAGCTTTTCTAAATCACGTCTTTTTTGTTCTACTCTCCAAAGTGGTTTTGATATTGCATCATTTCTCTCCAGCTCCAAAAGTCTAAATCTTTTTCTTTCTATTTGATTTTTCAGAGCAAGCAATATTTTTTCCCTATACTTTTGCAATCCATCCTGTAGATCTGACAACAATGGAACAGCTAGTTCAGCCGCTGCTGAGGGAGTAGGCGCACGCAAGTCAGCCACAAAATCCGCAATTGTGTAATCAACTTCATGACCAACTGCTGATATCACAGGAATTTCGGAAACTGCAATCGCCCTAGCAACTATTTCCGTATTAAAAGCCCATAGTTCCTCCAATGAACCACCACCACGACCTACGATCAAAACATCAACTGTAGTCATACAATTTGCGATATTGATAGCATGAGCAATTTCCGCTGGCGCAGATTGGCCTTGCACAGCGGCTGGAATAAGTAACAATCCAATACCTGGGTTTCTACGCCTAGCAACATTAATTATATCTCTTAAAGCGGCTCCTGTTGAACTAGTTACAATTCCAATTTTCTTTGGAAATCGTGGAACTGGTTTTTTTCTATCATCTAAAAATAATCCTTCATCCATTAATTTTTTTTTCAATTGTTCAAAAGCAAGATAAAGTGCTCCAAGTCCACTAGGGTACATTTCTTCAACATAGAACTGCATTGCTCCATCTTTTTCATAGATCCTCACACTACCTCTTACCATAACCTTAATTCCATTTTCCGGACTGAATTGCACCTTGGCATTTTGTCCCTTAAACATTACCCCTTTTATCTGCGCCTTACTGTCTTTTAAGGTAAAATACCAATGGCCAGATGGAACATGATGCTTAAAATTGGATATTTCTCCAGTTACCCAACAGTTTTGCAATAATTTTTCTTTTTTCAATGTTGAGAATATAACGTTGTTTAATTCAGAAATAGATAATATCTCAGACATTTTTCACCTCATGAAATTATTAATAATCAATTTTCAGAAATATTTTACATTTATATTTGTTATTTATACAATTCTTGGTAAAATGAATATTGGGAGTAGTAAATGACTCTAACCTAAAGTTGGTAAAACATTTTATTGTAAAGGGAGGATACAATAATGGAAATTATGCAAACAGTGGCAGGACTCATGGCCTTATCAGCCAGAACTGCACCAAAAGCAAAAGGGCAGGACTATCTAGAAATAAAAATGATATCCGACAAAAAAGAAATAAACCAGCTAGCTGACGAAATGATTAATTATAGCGAAGAATCCGGGAAGAAATTTTTCAAAAGGGACGCCGAAAACATAAGGAAATCTGGCTCTGTACTACTAATTTCTTTAAAAGACAGCAAACCAGCCGGACTTAACTGTGGCGCCTGTGGTGTTTCAAAATGCAGTATGCTCCAACCATCTGAAGGATCAGAGTTTGCAGGTCCTCTATGTGCTTGGCGTCTAATAGATTTGGGTATAGCACTTGGTTCTGCTGCAAAAACAGCTGGTATCCTTAATGCCGATAACAGAATTATGTATTCCCCAGGGGTTGCAGCCAGAAGACTAGGTTTAATCCAAGGAGATATAGTAGTTGCCATTCCTATAAGTGGCGAGGGTAAAAATATATATTTTGACCGTCCTACCATAAGCTGACATTTCTAAA
>JBAYAL010000207.1:0-4096 GCA_041669825.1 Eubacteriales bacterium
AAATATCAAAATATGAATTAGATAATTTGGTATTATGGGATAGTCCTGGTTTGGGTGATGGCAAAGAAGCTGACAATAGACATGCTAAAAATATAATAAAAAAGTTAAATGAACGTGATGATAAGGGGAATCTCTTTATCGATTTAGTTTTGGTTATTTTGGATGGTAGTACAAGAGATTTGGGAACATCATATGAATTAATCAATAGTGTTATTATTCCTAATTTGGGAGAGGACAAGCAAAAACGAATATTAATTGCTATAAATCAAGCAGATGTCGCTATGAAGGGGCGTTATTGGGATTATAAAAAAAATATTCCAGAAGAGCCTTTGAAAAAGTTTTTAGAAGATAAAGTCGTTTCAGTTCAGAAAAGAATAAAAGAAGGAACTGGTATTGATATTACTCCAATTTACTTCAGTGCAGGGTTTAAAGAAGAGGGTGAGGTTCAGTGTAGACCTTATAACCTTTCGAAATTATTGTATTTTATAATTAATGCTACACCAAAAGAAAAGCGCTTATCTTTTGTAGAAAACATAAACAAAGATGCAGATATGTGGAAAGATAATGATGATTTAGTGGATTATAGAAAAGGCATATGGGAAAGTTTTGGTGAAACTGTAACGGATTGTGCGACTAATGGTGCGGATATTGGAGGAGAAATTGGTTCGATCTTTGGTTCGACGGGTAAGGTAGTGGGTAAAGTAATTGGTGGTGCAGTAGGTACTGTAGTTGGTGGTGCAGTAGGTTTTTTTAACGCAATTACAGGATGTTATATTACTACAGCCATTTGTGAAGAGAATAATAAACCTGATAATTGTTATGAGTTGAAACAATTTAGAAAGTTTAGAGATGAATGGCTTGCTTTCCAACCAGATGGTAAAAAGTTAATTCAAAAATATTATCAAACCGCTCCAGAAATAGTGAAAAAAGTTAATTTGCAAAAGAATCGTTCGGAAATTTACAAAAACTTAAATAATAAATATTTGTCAAAATGCCTAAGCCATATTGAAGATTGTGAATACCAAGAATGCAAACAACTATATTCAGAGATGATGTTTCATTTATATGAGGATAGTGAGAAATGGCAGTAACTTATCATTCTTATCGTGTTGACGACATATATAAAAAGCTACAAGTGGCAAAATTTCAACCTCTTGATGTAATGGTTACAGGTGTAACAGGTGCAGGAAAGTCGACCACGCTAAATACATTCTTTCAAAAGACCGTTGCAAAGGTAGGGATAGGCACAGACCCAGAAACCATGGAATTGGATGCTTATAGGCTAAATGACAGAATTAGATTCTGGGATACACCAGGACTTGGAGATGGAGTGCAACAAGATAAGATAAATACAAGAAAATTGATAGATCTACTTTATAAAACATACGTACTTGATAATAACACCTATGGATTTGTTGATATGACTCTAATAATCATTGAAGGGGTAAATAGAGACATGGGAACAACTTATCATCTGTTAAATGAAGTAATTGTACCTAACATACAAAAGGATAGAATTTTAGTTGCTATAAATCAAGCTGATGTTGCAATGAAAGGAAGGCATTGGTTACGAGATGTTGATAAACCAGATAGATATCTAAAGTCTTTTTTGGAAGAACAGGTACTTTCTATTCAAAGAAGAGTATTAGAAGCTACAGGGGTAAACATTATTAAACCTGTTTACTATTCAGCAGAGTATAACTTTAATGTTCATGCACTATTTAATCTAATTATTGATAATATGCCTTTGCAACGCAGAAAATTAATGAAGTAATTATGGAGGGTGAAATGAATAATAAAATATGGGATGTTCTTGAAAGAGAAATAATGACATCAGAAATGGATGAAAGTACAAAACGGCAGCTTATTGAAAATGTTAATAAGATAAAAGACCAAACTTTAAACATTCTATTTATGGGAGCTACCGGAGTTGGTAAAAGTTCAACAATTAATGCTATTTTCAATACAGATGTTGCAAAGGTAGGATATGGAGTAGATCCACAAACCATGAATATTGAAAAATACGAAATTGAAAACATGGTATTATGGGATACCCAGGGTTTGGGAGATAGTCCTGAGAATGACAAAAAGTATGCACATCAAATAGCAAATATACTAACTAAGAAGGACTGTAATGGAGAAGCATTAATTGATTTAGTTATGGTTATTATTGATGGTTCAAATAGAGATATGAGAACGTCATTTGAACTTATTGAAAATATAATAATACCATATGTTCAAGACGAAAAAAGAATATTAATAGGTATTAATCAATGCGACATAGCAATGAAAGGAAGATACTGGAACAATTCGACAAATGAACCCGAAGAAACACTGATTTCTTTTTTGAAAGAAAAAGTTGAATCGGTTAAGAATAGGGTAAATGAATCGACTGGAGTACACGTTAATCCGATTTATTATTCGGCATTACATCATTATAATATATCTAAAGTCTTAAGTAACATTGTTAAAAATATGCCAGAAAACAAGCGTCTTATTTTAGCGGATAACATTAATTCAAATCCTGAAATTTGGAAGAATAATGATGGCTTGGCAGACTACAATCTAGAGATTCAATCAGAAATGAAAATTTCTCTTGCAAATGCTTTGGATGGAGCTGCTAAAGGTGCCGTAGCTGGTGCGACAGTAGGTGCATTAGTTCCAATAATTGGACCAATAATAGGTGCAACTATTGGAGCTGCTTTAGGTTTTTTAGGTGGCTTATTTAGAAATTATGCTTCTTAAAAGATAGTATATTCCCATAAGATGGAACTATATAAAGGGGCTACTTTATGAGTACCTTTAATAATTTTATTGAAAATGGAGGACTGAAAAATGAGCTGCGCACTTAGCACAAAGGGTTTAGGAGTGATTTGCATAATGATTTATAAGAATTCTGTTGTATATAAGTGTATAAGCCGCAAAACATGTTTACAGCCCTTGACTGACAAGGCTTTCAGAGGATAGAGTTAAACAAACATAGTCCCCGTAAGGGGACGGAAACCTATATCCATACCCCATTCGCCTGTTTTTTCATCGTTAAACAAACATAGTCCCCGTAAGGGGACGGAAACCCTGCATTTCCTTCGTTCCACCAAACGTCAGAGTTAAACAAACATAGTCCCCGTAAGGGGATGGAAACATATTCGGATTCTATAATAGACTTTCCTATTTAAAGAAGTGGACAATATTTGTCCACTTCTTTAAATATAATAATAATAGTTAGCTAAATTATAGTAATCTAAAAATTATGTTTGCCAATGAGTTAATTAATATAAACTTGAAAATAAGTTCTATATTTTTAATTGATTAAAAAACTTATATTTTATTGTTTTCAGATGATTGCTTAGGATGAATTTCTACTGATCCTATTGGTAAATAAATTCAGCGTTAAGTGCTAGAATGATTTTTATATAAATATATTCAGATATAAAAGAATAACAATTTAATATTTAATTAAAAAAATTGAAGATGAATTAATATAAAAATTATGACAAATATTATATAATAAAAACATTTTATATAATATTTTGAAGGAAAACCATTATGCATATAGAATACTTTAATAAATACTTACAATTAAAACAAAAATTGTAAAAGTATATTTGAATTAAAAAGTATTACAAAGTAATTAAATCCAAACTTAGAAAGATCAAAATACATATTTATTGGATATGCCTAAAAATAAGAAAAGGATGTGAATTATATTATTTAATTAGAAAAAGATAATTTAGAAAAGGTTATTTGATTTAATATTAAAAAAATGTGGGAAAGTATGAAAAAAAACCTACAATATTACAGTGGGGGCTTTGCTTCATGATATTGGCAAGATAATATTTAGAGCTGGTATTATTGATTCCAAATCCCACGGAATTTCAGGAAAAGAATTTATTGAAAAGTATACACAAGATAAAAATATTTTGGATTGTATCCGGTTTCATCATAAACAAGATATTAAAGGAGCAAAAATTGCTTCTGATTCAGTTGCATACTTGGTCAGTATTGCAAATAGTATCTCTTCAGGACATGATATGAGCTATATTGAAGGAGAAAATAAAAGTAAAGAAAGATTTGAAAAAAAACTTCCATTGGAATC
>JBAYAL010000208.1:0-4081 GCA_041669825.1 Eubacteriales bacterium
AATTTTTAAAACAAAAGCTTTTGATAATTTTAACCTATCTAACATGCTCCCAATTTCATTATCTTCCAAATACTTAATACTACCAAGAAATCTCTTTTCAAAAGACCAGGAGATTACATTATCTTCATTTTCTTTGTAATTCCACAAATAATCATTTTTAAACCAATTGTTATTAATATTCAACTCCACTAGGAGACTAATAATCGACTGATAATTTTGTTCTTTATAAATTAACAACAATTCCTCTGTAAATCTTTCAATACTTATTTTTTCAAAAACATTAGCATTTAGTGCTGTAAATACTGCATCCTTTGTAACTTTTGCCATATTAAACTGATAGCGTCCAGCAAAACGAACGGCTCTCAGTATTCGAGTCGGATCATCTATAAAGCTCAAATTATGTAGAAATCTAATTTCTTTTTGTTGTAAATCTCTCATGCCGCCATAAAAATCTACCACTTCCCCATAACGCTTGGAATCCAAACACAAAGCCATCGCATTAATTGTGAAATCTCTTCTGAATAAATCCTCTTTCAATGTTGATTCCTCAACTATAGGAAGCGCTCCAGGATACTCATATTCTTCGCTTCTAGTACCAGCAATATCGAGCTGCGTACCATCTTCCAATATAATAGAAGCTGTCCCGAAAATCTCATGAAAAGTTACTTTTTCGATTTTAACTATCTCCATTAACTTCTTAGCAAAATCTATCCCACTACCTTCAACTACGACATCCAAATCTTTAGTAGGCACTCCTAATAGTAAGTCCCTTACAAATCCCCCAACTAGAAATACTGGATTTCCCCTAATATGTGCAACCTTTTTTAAAATTTCTAAAACAGTTTTTATATTTTCAGGTAAGTCATCAATTAAATTAAGTATATCCTGTCTCCTAGCAAGACTTCTTTCCTTGGCAAGGTTTACAGATGTAGGCACAACACTTCCATACACCAAGCGAAGTAAATCAGAGCGCGACACTATCCCTACAATATTTCCATTTTCCACCACTGGAAGCCTTCCAATATCGTTTTGAACCATAATTTTTTGGACATCTTCCCACCCAACCTCTGGAGATACATATATAACCTCTTTCGTCATAAACCCACTCACTGGAGCATGATTCAAATTATGCTTTAAGGCTTTATCAACATCTCTCCTTGAAATAACTCCAACTAGTTTTTCATTATTAACAACAGGAAAACCTGTATGTCCATACCTCAAAAGAAGTTTTCCTACATCTTCCATTTTGGCATCTTCTGAAACTGTTTTTACTGGATAACTCATGATGTCTCTAACAATATTTTGTTCTTTTATTCTTAATTGTATTTCTTCTTTCAATTTTTCAATAACTGTACTTACTTTTCCATCCTTTATTGAAGCGGATGCAGCTTTTTCGTGACCTGCGCCACCGAACACTTCCATAATTTTATTAACTGCTATTCCATTTCCTCTCGAACGACCTACCACATATACCCTGTTATCCATTTTAACAATAAGAAACCAAACATCTGCACTTTCCAATTCTCCAACTCTGTGGGCAAGTAATGCTAATCCACCAAAATACTCAGTACTTTCAGCATATGAAATATATACTGGGAATTTCTGGTATTTTTCTGTAACACCATTATCTAAGAGTTGCTGAAACATTTTTAGTTGTTCTGCTGAAAGAGGTCTTCTAAGATATTCCCCTACAACACCCAACTGAGCCCCCTGTTCAAGGAGATAACCAGCTGCCATAACATCTCTAGCCGTCGTATTTTCAAACAAAAGGCTACCAGTATCATCATATATTCCCAAAGCAAGAAGGGTCGCGTCAAACGAAGAAATTTTTATGTTCTTTCTTATCAATTCTTCAACAAGCAAAGTAGTACAAGCACCCAGAGGCTGAATTAAAATATTGGCTTTTTGAGGCCCTAAATATGGATGGTGATCATATATTAGAATATCAACCTTTTTAAGTTTGTTAAGTATATCAGCATTTCCCACCGCACGATTTAAATCATGAGTATCCACAAGAATTATTTTCTCGACTTTATCAACATCAATATTTTTGAACTGCAAAACAGGCAGTTGTTCTTTTGCCAGAGCCATAAAATCCTGAACAAAAGAACCTGCTTTACCTTCCCTAACCATAACAGCATCAGTAAATATTTTTTGAGCAGCAACCATTGAAGCCAAAGCATCAAAATCAAGATGCTTATGCCCTAAAATTATTTTCATATTTCCCCACACACATTTGTATTACAAAAAAATGATAATCCATTAACATAATATCATTATATCATTTATTAAAATCATTCATCAACCCATGTTACTCCATCGTACTATCTAAACGAGCTACAGCCTCTTCGATATCACTCTTTGACAATCCGTCTCTTTGGAGTCTGTAGTCAATTGCTTCCACCCAGAAGGAACTTTTTTCAGCCATTTTTCTAAATGCTTTAGCATCTTTTTTACTTTTATGTGATCTTGCCTCTGCATTAGAATGCAATATTTTAAGAATGTAGCGGGCTTTAAAACAGTCCTCGTTTTCAAAACTATCAAAACTCGAATTCAATTCTCCGATAACACCACTATAATATTCTTTAAATTCTTCAAAAACAATATCCTCATCCATTTTTAAATATTCACGTAATTTTTCAAGTTTCTTATCCATAGTATCCTCCATTTTAATTATATTTCTTAATATGCTACCCAAATATTGATTTACATAAAACGACAGAATCAATATTAAATGATTCTGTCGTCGAATTCAATTAATTACTGTAATTATTCCACATTAATTAGAGCTTTCAGCTTTTTCGCCCTCTTTTATCTTTTTAATTCTAAGCATTTTACCAAGAACAATAGCTATAATTGCTGCAAATGCACTGAACAATGCCCCCATCTTAGCAGCACCTTGTAGTGCCTCATCAATATAGGCCACACCTGCCACGAAGAGAGCAACCGTCAACCCCAAAGCTGCAACAACGCCAGCCATGAACAGCTCCTTAGTTTTCATTCCATCTGGTAATGGAAATCCCATAAATCTGGATACAGAGCCCATAATAAATACTCCAAATGTCTTACCAATCAATAATGAAAGGAAGATCATCCAGGTAAGTGAAGAAATTCCGGAGAATGCAACTCCGGCATTGGAAAGTCCAAACATTATCAAACCAAAATCTACAAATACCTTAAACTCATGTTCAAAATTAGTAAGTGTTGAATGCTCAGTATCAGTTACATCAAACAAATCTCCCTCTGCACGTGAAGCATGAGGAAGGAAAGGAACAATAAATACCAGCGCCAAAGCCGGATGTAGATGAGCATTATGCATTCCAAACCAAGCTAATATACCACCACCTAGAATATATGGCCAATAACTAGCGACTTTGAGTTTACGAAGAATAAAGGCTAACAACATTCCACCAAGAACAAGCAACAACCACATAGGTTCTGTAGGCAATACCGGATCAGGATAGAAAATTGCAATAATAGCCAAACCAATAGCATCATCTGCAATTGCTAAGAGTAACAAAAATGATACTGCAGGGTGACCGCCACCAAATACTAGTCTAGCAACCAACCAAGCTAATGCTATATCTGTAGCAGTAGGAATTCCCCATCCTCTAATAAAATCTGGAGAACCAATGAATGAATTAAGTACAAAAAATACCAATATTGGTCCAAGTACTCCACCTGCTGTAGCCATTAATGGAGTGACTGCTTTTTTTATAGGGTTAAGGTTTCCTCCTGGCAACAAACTCTGGGTAATTTCCACTCCAGCCATAGCAAAGAAAAAGACCATAAAGATATCATTAACAAAAAAGTGAAAATTGAATCCAGGTAAGATTTCATAATGTAACACCTCATGATAGCTATGTGGCGCAAGATTTGCCCAAACTAAGGCCAGAATTACTCCAAGGATTAATGGTACTGAAAACTCCTGTAAAAGTTTTAATCTCTTTCCCACTTAGGTACCTCCTATTCTTTATGAAAATTAATAAAATGCATCCCCGTATATAGAATTGCATATTCTAATCCTAGCTCAAGTTCCCCCTTTCATGATTATCACCTTATATTTTATATTTTTTTTAGG
>JBAYAL010000209.1:0-4079 GCA_041669825.1 Eubacteriales bacterium
AATTTTTTAAGGTCTGCGCGTAATTTAGAATAAGAGAAACGAGGTGAAACTTTGAATGCAGTAAAACTTATATTAGCTTGTCAAAATGGTGAAAAGCAGGCTTTCAATGACATTATTGCACTTTACTATCCCTACGTTTCAAAGTTTCTCCTAAAGATTACGGGAAACGAAATCACAAGTGAAGATTTAACCCAAGATACTTTCTTAAAACTTATTCGTGGCATAGACAGATTTGATGTCTATGGGAAAGCAACCTTTGAGACTTATCTTATGACCATTGCAAAGTATTGCTATATAGATTATCTGCGAAAAAATAAAAACAGCATGCTGTGCCTTGATGACCTCGAGATAGCTGATTCGTGGGCTGTTGAGAACAAGGTAATCAAAGGAATGGAAATAGCGGAGATGGTAAAGGCGGTAGATACTTTATCTTGGGAACAAGCCCAAGCAATTAGGCTGAAATATTTAGAACAACTTACCTTACAAGAAATTGCAGAAAAATTTAATACTCAACCAAAAACAATAAAAAGTCGAATACATGCAGGAATGGTAAAGTTGCGAAAAAATTTACAAAAGGGGGAAATTGAAGATGGATGAAAAATTAGATTATTTGCTGCTTACCCTTGACGGAGAAATTGAAAAAAAGTGCTTTGAAATAAAAAAAAGAAAAATTGAGCAAAGACTCGAAAATTTATTTGCTTTAGCATGTGGTTTATTTTTGATAGTCCCAATTCTGCTGATTTTTGCAGGGGTAAATTTACTCTCAATTTCTTTTCCAATCATCTTGTTTTTAACTTTTTCTATGCTTGCTCTTTCGCCAATTATATTAAACAATAATCTAGGGGGAGTTACCCGATGAGAAAATTGGATAAGGGAATAGAAAAGCTAAACTTTAAAAAAATTGTCACGCTGTATTTGATTGTTGCCGTTCTAGCAGGAATATTTTCAGTAGTATTTTTGGGATATATGTATAAAGATAAATTAGTGTTTGCCTATAACTATAGCATAGTGAGCGAAAAGATTGAGAATGGAAAGCTTGGGGTTGATGCGGTGAAGGAGGATATAACTAACCTTGCCAATCAATCTGGCGACATAGTGGACATTTTAATTCTTGATAAAAATAATGAAGTTTCTTTTTCTGCTAAAAACTCAAAGTTTGCTAGTGATGGCAAGTTTTCTTTAGAGCGTGGTAAAGATGATGCAGAACCTTATTTGACTTATTGCCAAGACCAAAATGTGACCTTTAAACTGATAAAAAATAATGAGCTAATGTTGTCTACTGTGCTTTTTGACTATGAAAAAGATATTAAAAACGACCACAATGACAATACTTTTTATGAAAACGATTTTAAATCTAAGAAGGTTTATCTGCTAAGTTATACAGCAGATAAAGGCACTGGAGATAAAATTTACTTTATAAGTGATGTGTGCCCTGTTGCAAATGGTTCGCTGTATCTGAAAATAGTTGGGGCACTTGCTACGCTGTTTTTTATGTTGTATTGGGTTCTCCTCGCTATTTGGGTGTATCAAAATGCAAAAAAATCGAAGCTCAATAGCGTGTTGTGGGGGGTTATCGTTTTATTCACGAATCTTGCTGGGTTGTTTATTTTCTTTATCTATAAGCAAAACAACCAAACCTGCTTTAAGTGTGGCGCTGTTCAAAATAAAGGAAATATTTACTGTACCAATTGTGGTACAAAGATTAGCAAAACCTGTAGCAGGTGTAGTACTACCGTAAATAGTACAGATCGTTTCTGTAATCATTGTGGGGACAGCATCTCCAATAGTAAAAAGAGTGAAGAGTGATCTAAATTGCGTGAGATGCTAGGTTGAATAAAGTATTAGACTAGCCGACTTGGTTTGTGCGAAACAAATAGGTTGGCATTTTTTTATTATTGGATTTTGTATTTTGAGTATGATAATCTACTCTCTAGGTGATGAATAATGGAAGTTAAATTAGATAGTCTGGTTTTTTAGGGTATGGGTTCTTTGTATTTGGCTTATTATATGGACTATATCTACCAAAGTATAGATCTGAATTGGATATTTGTAGCCCTTACAAATTTAGCGATTTCAATAGGGGGTATTATTTATGGATAGGTGGGGTATATTTATTTTTGAAGAAATATGCTAAAAAAAGAAATCTTTTAGATTGAGATCTAAAATAGCAATGAAATTTTTGAGGTAAAAAATGACGCTATTAAGTAGAACAAATGAAGAAAATAACTCACCCCGGTTGGAGTGTATTGATATTTTCAGAGGACTGACCATGGCGCTTATGCTTATAGTAGATAATCCGAGCAAACCTTCTTCAATTCCTGCCCAGTTTCTGCATGCACCCTGGAATGGGGTTACTGTAGCTGATCTGGTGTTTCCTTTTTTTATATTTATTATGGGAGTTGTTGTGCCGATTGCTATAAATAACCGATTAACAAAAGGTACAAGCCAAATGATCATAATCGTGCATATTTTTATTCGCAGTGCACAGATATTCTTACTTGGTTTAGTCCTGAACGGGTTTCCATCTTTTGATTTTACTGCCATTAGGATTCCAGGTGTCCTCCAAAGAATTGCAGTAGTATATTTGTTTTCTTCTCTTCTTTACTTGCTGGTTAAATATATTTTTCGAAAAGAAATATTCCAGCTAGGCGTTCAGCTCGTAATGTCGTTACTAATCCTTATTTTGTATTATTCATTATTGAGATATGTTCATGTGCCAGGATATGGAAGGGGAATAATGGAAATACAGGGCAATCTTGTTCAGTATATTGATTTAAAACTTCTGTCTGGACATCTCTATAAACCTGATTGGGACCCTGAAGGTATTCTTAGTACGCTACCTGCTATAAGCTCAGGAATCATAGGAGTTTTAGCGGGGATGATTCTAATCAATACAAATAAATGGATTATAAAAATGTCTGTATTCGTAAGCAGCGGGTCTTTGTTGTTATTGGGTGCAGTACTGTTTAATGCTGTTTTTCCTTATAATAAAAATCTCTGGTCGAGTTCCTATGTGCTACTTACCTCCGGCCTCGGCATTTTCATTTTGTCTTTGTTCTACCTGTTTACAGATAAAATGAAAAGCGGCAGAATATTCAAACCATTTAAGGCAATAGGGGCTAGCGCAATTTTAGTCTACTTTGTTTCAGAACTTATTCGAAGATCATTATGGTTGATTCCAATGCAGGATTCCATTTCTGGTCAAACAATGTCCTTTAAAATTTGGCTTACTGAACGCTTCATAAGTCCATGGGCCCATGGATTGGACTCCTTATATTTTTCTGTTCTTTATGCACTAGTATGGTTAGTAATTATGGGCTATCTGTATCACCGCAAGTTATATATTCGTCTATAGGCTCAATTTGGGGTATTTATTAAGTATTTTGCCAAGAAATATAAGGTAATCAAATTTTTGGTAAATGCAAATTAAAAATAAATTGAAGCTTTCCAGTTTCAAAGGAAGAGCTTAATTTTTGTTGCTTTAGAATTCATATGTTTGTTTGCAGTACAATAAATGTAGTATTGTCTGGTTTCTTTATGAATTTAGTATTATTTTGGAATTTGAAATTGTTTTACAGTTGGTTTTGATCTTGTTTTGTAGTACTATTCAAATGTGTATTTATAAAGTCTTTGTTGTGAGTTGTATACAATTTTCTTCTGATTTTTTTATTATTCTGTTTAGTTTTGTGAGTTTTTGATTGTACTAAAATTATAATACTGCAGGTTATAGAAATTTGGCATGCTTAATTCTCATGGTAAAGTTTTGTGTAAATGCAGAGTTTATTTTGTTCAAATTTTAATTAGGTACTTTAGAAGTTCGGAAAAAATGAGATTGGCTTAAATTTTAAATACCAATTTTTTGGTAGCAAGATCTATTATAAGAAAGGGGAATAATAGTGAAAAAAATATATTGGGATGATATAAAAATAATTTTAAAAACTTTCATAATAATAATTATTCCAGTAATTATTATTACCTCATCAATTTATAGCTATCTTTCGAAGAACGAAATAGAAAAAACAAAAGAAATTATAATTGGAGAACAAAAACAAAAATCAAAAATTATCAGTTATATTATA
>JBAYAL010000210.1:0-4045 GCA_041669825.1 Eubacteriales bacterium
ATTCTTGGAAAAAGAAAATTTAGGGATATATTCTGTAAAAACAAATTGAATGTTTAAAAAGTTAATAAATTATGTTAGACTCTTGTTATGAGAAACTAGAGAAAAGAAATAAATTACTTTTAAAGTAATGTAAAGGGAAGATATTTTGGGAATTTGTAGAGTGAATTGAGAATGAAGCACTTTTAGTTATTTTTAAATTTGGTAGTAAAAAAATGGTGGAAAAGAAAGAAAAGGAGCTGTCACAAAGTGAAAATTCTCGTAATTAATTCAGGAAGTTCATCACTAAAGTATCAATTAATGGACATGGAAACTAATGATGTTCTGGTAAAAGGTCTTGTTGAAAGAATTGGTATGCCAGGTGCTATGCTGACGCATAAACCGCAAGATGGAGAAAAAGAAATTATTACATCGGAACTTCCTGATCATGTTGCAGCAATAAAACTTGTCCTTGATGCACTTGTTGATCCAGAGTATGGAGTAGTTAAAAATTTAAGTGAGATTGAGGCTGTTGGACATAGAGTATTGCACGGTGGAGAAAAAGCATCTGGATCATTTTTGGTTACGGAAGAAATTAAACAGGCAATTGAAGAATGTATAGAACTTGGACCCCTTCATAATCCTGCAAACTTGGCAGGTATTAATGCTTGTGAGAGAATGATGCCTGGGGTTCCCCAGGTGGCTGTTTTCGATACTGCATTTCATCAGACTATGCCTCCCGAATCTTATATATATGGTATTCCATACGAATTTTACGAAAAGTACAAAATTCGCCGTTATGGTTTCCATGGAACATCTCATAAATATGTAAGTCAAAGAGCCGCTATAATTATGGGTAAAAAAGCAGATAAAATTAATTTAATTAGTTGTCATCTTGGAAATGGATCATCAATTACCGCTATTAAGGCTGGTAAATGTATAGATACATCCATGGGACTTACTCCTCTTGAAGGGTTAATGATGGGAACTCGTTCGGGAGATTTGGATCCAACTATAGTATCTTATCTTATGAATAAAGAAAAATGGACCCCTGATGAAGCCAATGATTTCCTAAATAAAAAATGTGGAGTATTGGGATTATCTGGGGTTAGTAGTGATTTCCGTGATTTGCAGAAGGCAGCTGAAGAAGGAAATTATCGTGCTCAGCTTGCACTTGATGTTTTTGTACACGATGTTAAAAAATATATTGGTTCTTATGCTGCTCTTATGGATGGAGTAGATGGAATAATATTTACCGCAGGACTTGGTGAAAACTCTCCATCTATGCGCAAAGATATTTGTTCAACACTAGGTTTTCTGGGAGTAAATATTGATGATGAGAAAAACCAGACCAGAGGACAAGAAATTGATATTTCTAAATGGGGAGCAAAATGTAAAGTTTTGGTAATACCAACCAATGAAGAGTTAATGATTGCTATGGATACCTTAGATATAGTTAATGAGGCAGCAAAAAAATGTGCATCTAAATAAGTGTTTTCTTGACAAAGAAAATCGAGACAACTATAATAACAGTTGTTGTATATTGAGGTGATTGCTGGTGAGAGTAAATATCGCTAATCTGAGGAGAACAAAGGGCGATGTTGGTAATTTTAAGTTCAGTGAAGAATTTCCTTCAATGGGAACTGGAATTGACCAAATCGGTTTTCAAACTCCGGTAAATGTTCAATTTGAAATAACAAATATAGGAAAATCACTTTTAGTTAAGGGAAAAATGGATACGAAGCTTTGTGTTCCATGTTCTCTGTGTTTAAAGGAATTTATCTATCCTCTGAATATTGGATTTGAAGATGAATGGGTGTCTGAAGAACAGGCTGACGAGGAACAGAGAGATACGGCATTGGTATACTCCGAGGATGAGTTCGAAATAGATGAACGAATTATCGGGCAGATTTATCTGCATCTTCCTATGAAATTTGTTTGTGCAGAAGATTGTAAAGGACTGTGTTCTAAATGTGGTGCAGACCTTAATACTACCGTTTGTGGATGTAATGACGAGGACATTGATCCCCGTCTGTCAATATTACAAGGATGGAATAAGGGGGTGTAATAGATGGGTGTTAATCAAAACAGACAGTCTAAATCAAGAGTTAGTAAACGTAGAGCAATGCAGAAAATTTCCGCTCCTAATATTGTGGAATGCCCACATTGCCATAAATACACAATGCAGCATCATATGTGCCCTAATTGTGGGTATTATAATGGTAAAGAAGTAGTTTCCATGGGAGAGTAAGTTGTTTTTTATGCAGAAAAAAAGCTGTTGGCTACTGGCCAAACGGCTTTTTCCTGTCTTAAGGAGGTTTTGAATAATGAAAATTTCTGTTGATGCCATGGGTGGTGATTACGCTCCCGGTGAAATAGTAAAAGGTGCTTTGGTAGCGGCAAGCGTTTTTACAGATACGGGAGTAATTCTTGTTGGTCAAAAAGAAAAAATGCAGCCGTTTCTTTCGGAAAGAGGAATACCGGAAAATATTTCTTTTGTGGAGGCTTCTCAAATAATAGAAATGGATGAACATCCTGCTTCGGCTGTACGCATGAAAAAAGATGCATCCATAGTAGTTGCAACTAGATTGGTAAAAGAAGGAAAAGCTGATGCTGTGGTAGGGGCGGGAAGTACAGGAGCCCAAATGGCTTCAGCTTTGCTTGGTTTGGGAAGAATTAAAGGGATCAAACGTCCAGCTATTGCTACAGTGATGCCAACACTTGAGGGCGGTAAATTAATGTTGGATATAGGGGCAAATCCAGATGCGGATCCAGAAAATCTTCTTCAATTTGCTATAATGGGTAGTATTTTCGCTGAGAATATTATGAAAATTAATAATCCTAAAGTTGCACTTTTAAACATTGGATCGGAGGAAGGCAAAGGAAACGAAGTCGTAAAAGCCGCTTATGATTTGTTAAAAAGATCTTCCCTTAATTTCTTTGGGAATATTGAAGGAAGAGATATTCCTTATGGAAAAGTAGATGTTGTGGTTTGTGATGCTTTTGTCGGAAATATCGTACTAAAAACTACTGAAGGGCTATCTTCGGCAATTTTCAAACTTATTAAGGGAAAAATCACATCTACGCCTATTAGAAAGTTAGGTGCGCTTGCTATAAAATCTGGTCTAAAAGAAATCGCTAAAACGATGGATTACTCAGAATATGGAGGAGCACCTCTTTTAGGTGTTAATGGGACAAGTATTATTTGCCATGGTACTTCTAAAGAAAAAGCAATTTATAATGCTATCAGGGTTGCCAGAGAATGTGTTGAAGCAGGGATTATTGAGAGGATTAAAGTAGAATTAGAGAAAAATATATAAAATATTTGGATTATCAAATAAAATCCTTGCATTAATGATAATTACTGGCTATTATTCTGAATAAAAGGGTTAACAGCTTATAATAATATGTTATGAAATCATGTGTGTAAAAATTATGTATAAATAGAGGGGAGGTGCCTAAATGGATGTATTTGAAAAGGTAAAAGATATTGTTGTGGAACAGCTAGGCGTTGATAAAGAAGAACTTTCAATGGAGACTACATTTCAATCTCTGAATGCAGATTCGCTTGATATCGTGGAGCTAGTTATGGCTCTGGAGGAAGAGTTCAATCTTGACATTGCCGATGAAGAGGTCGAAAATATTAAAGCAATTGCTGACATAGTGAACTATATCAATAATAAATAAAAGTTCTTTTTTGCTTAAGCCCCTTTATGGGGCTTTTTAATAATTATTTAATAAGGGGTCATTAACTTGATTAAACAAAAAAAACATTACCTAAATAGAAAAATAAGGGGTAGTAAAGCTGGGATGCAGAATAAAAATAATCCACCATTTGGACAAGTGAAGGGAAACGTTCTTAAGCATCTAGAAATAGAGGCTCCTGGAGACATTTTTTTCACTGCCTTAACCCACCCTTCTTATACGTTTGAAAATCCATTCTGTGGCCTAGAAAACAATCAAAGGTTGGAGTTTTTAGGTGATGCAGTACTCGATTTTGTTATAGGAGAATATCTATATAGAACTTATCCTGATCGTCCAGAAGGTGAGCTCACAAAAATGAGAGCTG
>JBAYAL010000211.1:0-4040 GCA_041669825.1 Eubacteriales bacterium
AAAGGTGTTGGTCCTACTAATCATTTTTATGAACTATATAAAAAAGCTGGAATTGTAGATGAATAATCAATTTAATAAAGGAGTTATAGATAAATGGATATTATTCAAAGCTTTATTGAAGCAGTAGAAAAGGTGAAAAGAAAGAAGCCTCTTATCGAAAATATCACTAATAATGTAACTATTAACGATTGTGCAAATGTTACGCTAGCCATAGGAGCATCACCAATAATGGCTGATGCCCATGAAGAAGTAGAGGATGTTGTTGCAATTTCCTCAGCAGTAGTATTAAATATGGGGATACTTACTCCCTATACAGTTGAGTCCATGTTAATTGCTGGTAAAAAGGCTAATGAACTTGGTATTCCAGTAGTTTTTGATCCAGTTGGGGCTGGGGCGACACCATATAGAAATAAAACTGCAGAAATGATAATTTCTCAAGTTAAGCTAGCAGTCATTAGAGGAAATATGTCCGAAATAAAATTTCTAAATGGTATGAAGGTTAAAACTAAAGGGGTTGACTCTGTAGTTGATGAGTCTGATGGTGCAAGTGTTGCTAGGGAATTTGCAGTCAAATACAATTTGGTTGCTGCGGTAACGGGTAAAATAGATTATATATCTGATGGTAAGAGAGTTTGTATTATTAAGAATGGTCATGAAATGTTAAGTGATGTGACAGGAACAGGGTGTATGGCCACTGCTCTTTGCGGAGCATTTTGTGGGGCTGAAAGCGATTATTTTATTGCAGCTCTCTCTGCAGTGGCAACAATGGGAATAGCTGGTGAGCTTGCAAAAAAAGCGCTTAGGGATGGAGATGGAATAGGAACCTTTAGAGTAAGGTTGTTTGATAGTATTTATAATTTGGATGAAAAAGGTATTAGGAAAGAAGGTAAGCTTTCAATTGTCTAGTATAAATTGGGATTATTCTTTATATTTGGTTACTGATAGAGGGTTCATTGGGTCAAGGGAATTGTCTCTTTGTGTGGAAGAGGCAATTCAAGGCGGGACAACGATGGTTCAAATCAGGGAAAAAATTGCCTCTTCCAGAAAGTTTTATAAAGAAGCATTGAAAATAAAAGATATATGTAAAAAATATAGAGTTCCTTTTATTGTAAATGACAGAATGGATATTGCATTAGCAGTAGACGCTGACGGTCTTCATTTGGGACAAGATGACCTGCCAATAGAAATAGCGAGAAATTATTTTGGCAAAGACAAAATAATCGGTATTTCTGTAAGTAGTGTAGAGGAAGCAGTCCTTGCTGAGAAACAGGGAGCGAATTATTTGGGAGCAGGGGCAGTATTTCCAACTGGAACAAAAGCAGATGCCAATTATGTATCCCCGGAAAAATTAAAAAAGATTACAGATGCTGTGTCAATCCCTGTCGTGGCAATTGGTGGGATAAACGCCTCCAATGCTCTTCAGGTAATGGCAGGAGGGATAGATGGTATTTCAGTAGTGTCTGCTATATTAGGGAGAGCAGATATCCTACAGGCTTCCAGAGAATTAAGAAGTTTGCTTGATACTTATAATTGTAAGTAATAGTAATAGTAATAGTAATAGTAATAGTAATAGCAATTTGCTTATTTAATATGATTTAAAGTTAGAGTAAAAATATCTCTGAATTAAATTGTAAATTTGTGTAATTGTACAAAGAAAGTTTTAAATAACATAGATATTAAATTTTTTGATAGATTATTATTATTTATTTAAATTACTTTTTAAATATTATTATTTAGTAAAAGACACAAGGAAATTCGTAAAATTTCTTTGTGCCTTTTTATGATATTAGTTATTATTTTACTGAAAAATTTTTCTATTAGAGATTCCTACCGGCTTCAAAGGCTTTAATATTAACATCTAAAAATTTGGCTGGAACTGTTTGTTGAAGAACTTCCAGCCAAATTTGTTTATCAATATTAAGAAATTTGGATAAAAGACCTATTAAAACGACATTTACGGCTTTAGCGTTGCCAGCAGCTATGGCTTCCTTTAGGGCATCTACCACAACTGTCTTTGAGCATTTTTTCTTTATTTGTTCTATAGTGTCAATTGGATAATCAGCGGCGCCTGTTACGACGGGCATAGGGTTGATTTCCTGGTCATTTATGAGAATTTGTCCATTAGTTTTAAGGCTAGGAAGGGCTCTTAGCGCTTCTAACTTCTCGAAGGCAAGAATGATGTCTGCTTCGCCTTGTGGAATGATAGGGGAGGCCACATTTTCTCCGTAGCGAACCTGTGATATTACGCTTCCCCCACGTTGTGCCATACCGTGGATTTCAGAAACCTTTACATCTTTGCCTAATCGTTGGGCGACTCTAGATAAAACTTTACTGGTAAGAATGGTTCCTTGGCCGCCGACGCCTACTATAAGAATATTAGTGACTTCAGACATTATTTCTCACCTACTTTCGAAATTGCCTGTTGAGGACATACAGCCATGCAGAGTTTACAGCCTACACATTGAGTGGGATTAATTATAACTTTCTTTCCTACTTTAATCATAGCAGGACAACCGAGCTTCATACAGCGCAGGCAGCCAATGCATTATTTTCATCAATAATACAAGTTGTTGTATTGATCCCTTTTTCTATAAGGGCGCATTTCCTTCTTGTAATAATGACTGATGGTTCTTCAGCGGCAAGTTCTTCTTTTATTATTCTTTCCAAATTATCAACATCAAAGGGGTCTATTACAGTTATTCTATCAATACCTATGGCTTTGACCAGTAATTCTAGATTAACTTCTTTGGTTGGTTCACCCTTAATTGTATACCCTGTAGTCGGATTTTGCTGGTGGCCAGTCATACCTGTAATGCGGTTATCAAGGATTATTGTTGTCGTTGTTGCTTTATTGTAAACTACGTCTATTAGACCAGTTATGCCAGAATGAATAAAGGTAGAGTCTCCAATTATTGCTACTAGATTGCGAGCGAAGTCTTTCCCACGGGCTTTTTCCATGCCAATAGCTGTGCCAATGCTTGCACCCATACAAATTGTTGTATCGATCGAGTTAAGGGGAGCTAAGCTTCCTAGCGTATAACATCCGATATCGCCAGTTACAGTGACCTTGAGTTTATTGAGTACATAAAATAGACCTCTGTGTGGACATCCAGGACACAGGACAGGCGGACGAACAGGAGTATTTAAAACTGGTGCTGGGTTTAAATACTTGCCAAGCAGTTTTTCGTTTATTGTTTCTGGCAGTATTTCACCTATATTGGGAAAAAGTTCTTTACCAACAATATCAATTCCCAGTGATTTCACAAAGTCTTCTATAAATGGTTCTAGTTCTTCAATCACATATAAGATATCAACCCCCTGTGAAAATTCTCTGATTAGTTTTGCAGGGAGCGGAAAAGTCATTCCGAGTTTTAGCACTGAAGCGTCTTTGACAGTTTCTTTGACATATTGGTAAGTGATACCGCTAGTTATAATTCCGATTTTTTTGTCATTCCACTCTATTCTATTTATTGGTGAAACTTCAGCATATTTTTTTAGTTCTTCTAGTCGAGCTTCTACAGCAACATGTCGGAGGCGGGCATAGGCTGGAATCATTACGTATTTCAAAGTATCCTTTGTATAATCTTTTACTCCTACGTTCTGACGCTCCTCTAGTTCCACTAGAGATTGGGAATGGGCAACCCTGGTAGTAGGGCGGAGCATAACAGGAGTGTCATATTTTTCGCTTAGTTCGTAGGCAAGTTTAGTAAAGTCTTTTGCTTCTTGGCTATTAGAAGGTTCTAGTACAGGGATTTTGGCTGCTTTACCAAAATAACGATTATCCTGCTCATTTTGGGAACTATGCATCCCGGGGTCATCTGCGGATACCAAAACCAATCCACCATTAATACCCGTATAAGCCAAGGTAAAGAGAGGGTCAGCAGCTACATTAACTCCAACATGTTTCATTGAGACAAGAGTCCTTGCTCCTGCAATAGATGCCCCTAGTCCAACTTCAAGGGCGACCTTTTCATTGGGAGACCATTCAGCATACATTTCATCATACTTTGCGGCGTTTTCAGTAATTTCGGTACTCGGAG
>JBAYAL010000212.1:0-4029 GCA_041669825.1 Eubacteriales bacterium
ATTTGTACTTCTCCCTTGTCTCCATTTAAAGTAAGATCAACTTTCATCAATTCTAACATTTCTATTACCACCTTCAAGAATTCCTTACTACATGTTTATACCATAATTTTGTCATAAATGCACTAATTCTTGGTGAAAAACTAGTATTTACATTCTTCACAATTAATTTATGGGTTCTTTTCTAATAATTGGTAATAATAGTTCTATACTACCTGAACCTATCTTTAATAAAAATATAGTTAAATTTAGCTTAACCCCTCATAATTCAAAACTATACTCAATTCTATAATTAAGTCAAGAAATATGGATACAGTTAATTTATCCCCCTCGGTATACAACTAGCCCTGCAATTTTTTTATTATCTTTCTAAACAAAGACAAAACAAGTTTTTAACCCAGTTCCATAATCTAATATTCTTCTTCCCCTATATCACTTTCAAATCCATCTATATAATTTATTTTTATCATCCTATCTCCTCTTTAATCAAAATACCTTTTTCCAGGACTGAAACAACTTTCTTGTTTCAAACACCTTATTTTTAGCATTATACTCATATTTCCAAATATTTAAAGCAATCCTTTTTCCGCACAACTAACATAGACTTCCCCTGCAGCAATTATATGGTCCAGTACTGCTATGGAAATAGGTTCTAAGGCAACTCTAATCCTTTTCGTAACTTCAATATCTTGCGATGAGGGATTAGGACTACCTCCCGGATGATTATGGGCTAAAATGACTGTATGGGCCTTATGTCTTAACGCCGTTTCCACAATCACCCTTGGGTAAACTGATGCTTGATCAATGGTTCCTTCTTGGACTAGTGCTGGGTAAATAACCCTATGTTGGGCATCCAAACAAACCACATAAAAAACTTCATAGGTTCTTCCAGCAAAAAGGGTTAATATATATTCCCCCGCTTTAACTGTGCTATTCAATATTGGTTTTATTCCCCAACGATCCTTGAAATAATTTCGAGCCAAAGAAGGTATAAGCGTTAATAATACAGCTGAATTTGCTCCCAGCCCCGAAGAAGAAGTTAATTCTATAGGATCTGCTTCTAAAACTCCGGACAAAGAACCATAATTTCGAATCAGGGAATGTGCAAGTTCATTGGTATCCCTTCTAGGTATAGCATAAAATAGCAAAAGTTCTAAGATCTGATAATCTTCAAATCCGTCCAGTCCTTCTTCAAGAAATCGCTTTTTTAATCTACTTCTATGTCCTTCGTGCACAAATTAACACTTCCTTTCCTAGCAAAGGTTCTCAAGACATAATCTAGAGCTAATTATATTTTAGTTCTTCATTTTTCTGTTAAATCCTGCCAGAAACAAATTTTTTAGACTATTTCTCAAGTACTATAATCTTATACTTCAATATATAACAAAAAAGTATCGATTTATTAAATCGATACCTTATAAAAACAATGAAAATTAGGCTAACCCACTATTGCTATATACTCTTTAAGAACTATATATTCTGTACCAAACCGATGACCATTGCAATCTAAAATAAATTCTATCTGTCCCTTATGCTGGCATAGAATTTAACAACTCATTCCATGCCGTTGCTGCCTCTTCCGTCCTGTTCTTATTGTCTAGCCCTACAGCTTGATAATACAATCTAGCAAGAGTGGTTTTTTCTTTTTCACTTATATTCTCTAATTTGTATTTTGACATTTTTGCTAGAAAAGTATCAAAATCATCTTCTATATCAGCAATGACTTCTTCCCCATCTTCATTCTCTCTAACTGTAGCCTTAGCTTCTATTTTCACTGGAGAATCAACTATAGCTCCTTTTGTTCCTATCTCTATACAACTATTCTGGTATGCCATACTTCCCTCTGCTATTATGGCTGCCATAAATACTACTAACAATTTATTCATTATTTATTCCTCCATAAATTAATTTTACACAACCTAGAATTTATATTCTTTTCATACTTAAAAGCTAAATATTTTTTCTTTCTAACCATATATTGAAGCTAATACCTTAATTATAGCTTAAAGTTCAAAATAAAATAACAAATATTTCACACCTACTATAAAAGCTCTATATTTTTCTTCTAATAAACTAAAAATCTACTACACCCTCTGTTCCGCAAGCAAAAGATCAACCATCCTCCCATAACTTTTAACCCCATCTTCCTGTCTATTACTTTTAAGATAAGCATCGTTTACATCAGATGTTATTTTTTCAGCCTTTCCCTGATGCTTCTTCCAATAATCAGACAGATCAATAAGATCTCTTAAAAGTCCCTCACTATAATTTTTTTTAAGTTCCAAAGCTATTTCAGGATTATCTATATATAGCGCATTCATAGAATGAATAAGGGCAAGCAAAGTACCCGAATATTGGAAATTCACATCATCACTATTTTTACAAACTAGCCAAGCAATATAATTAGCTTCATCTTCCCTTGCAAAGCCCCTCTGATGAGCCATTTCATGTGCTGCTGTGCACGGAAGCATACACTCTGGAATATCCACATTAACATTTGCTTCCCCGGTAAAGGGGAAATATACCCCGCTTATTCCCATATAGGACATCCCTGCAGATAAAAAAACAGGCTTAGGGTCTCCGTATCTGCCACTTAATTCTGAGTAAATCCCAGAAGTTTTTTCATATCCTGCTCTAGCAGTTTTAAGAACCTCTTCATAACCGCCTTCTATTTTCATCACTCCCTGGGAATCCTCCCTCACCTGCAATCTCAATGTGTTTGCCCTAGCAATAAGGCTAACACATAACTGTTCCAGTTCTTCAGTATGGGCAGGCTTTATTTCCATACTGGCTATTTCAGAAAATGAAAGACGATTGTAATTAATTCCCCATAATGCAATAAAAGCAAAATACGATATTCCTGCAATAATCAAAGCTTTATAAAAATCGTCAATAATCCTTTTGCTGTTTTTTTTGCTTTGAATAGCAGCCTTCAGCTTTTTTACACAAGTAATTATCAGCCCTAATACCATAAATGAGATCAGCAGAAGCACAATTATTTCCGCAACTGAAAAAGTAAATATTCCAAAAAACCTACTCACTGGACCCATAACCGTCCTATATATCAACTGGGAGTAATATTTATCTACAAATTCTGGATAAAAAGATGTACCATAAGCCAGAACAAACCCTGCAGGCCAAAAAAGTAAAAGTATTAACTTTTTCAGTAAACCTTTTCCAAAATCCATGTTACCTCTCATTTCCCAACTACACCCCTAACCAAATAAGCTATCTCTCAATCTTTAATACCTATTATATATAAGGTATCAGCTATTCTATTAATAGCAAGCAAAAACTAATATTGAATACACTTATCTTATTATTCTATAATAAATTAAAGGGCTGAACAAATGTCCTACCCAAAACCCAAATTGTCCTTGACATAGGGTACAGATTAAAATAATTATGGCTTTATCATAACATATGCTTTTCTGACAAATTTATTTATCTTGTAAAACCTTATACTTCATGGTATTATTAGGTGTTATGAAAGGAGGAAGGAATTTGGGGAAAAAACAAATGGATATAATTGATGAAATCCTCGCTTCAGTTGGGCTTGAATCTTTAAAAGCTTCTGAACAAAAGATTATTATCAAAAAAATCTCCTAAAAAGGTCGTGATGAAAAATGATGCTAATTTCATATAACCAAACCTTAAGTGAGTAAAAACGAGTTCCTTATTAAGAATTAAGGAACTCGTTTTTTATTTATATTATGTTTTCTGAAAAGAAATAAGCTTAGAGACAGGAAAAACAACAATTACCCGAGCTAGCGGATATTTGCTGCCTTTTCTCGTCCCTTTCTTCTATTATTCTATTTTACCAAAAGCTCCAAAAACTCTTGTTCTAGACTTTTCTCAACTACCCCTTCTCCCCCAAATATCGTTCCTCCAGTCATTTTTCTAGTCTTCAAGTACTCCTTCGTTTCTTCCGAAATCGTTTCGTCCACTAAAATGATCGGTGAGTTATTATTGGCTGCATAAACACTTCCAGCTAGGGCATCCGGGAAATTATTTCCTGTGGCCACGCAGGCG
>JBAYAL010000213.1:0-4012 GCA_041669825.1 Eubacteriales bacterium
TCATAGCACATGAATATGATAAATTTGAAGTAAATGAAAGGTTAGATTTATTAGCATTAGATAAAGACGGAAATCTTGTAATAATCGAAGTTAAAAGAGATTATTCAGGTGGAGATGTAGACTTTCAAGCATTAAAATACTGTTCATATTGTTCTACTCTAACTCCAACAGATATTCTAGAAATTTATGAAGAATATTTAAACAAATTCAAAATTGATGAAAGTACGGTAGATAGTTTACTACAGTTTTTTGATGTGGACTCTCAAGATTTGCTTAATGGTATTATAAATTCTGGCAAAGAATCATTATTATTGGTAGGGAAATAGATAAGAGAATATTATCGGTATCAGCCTGGTTATCACAAAATGATTTAGATATTAAATGTATGACAATAGTTCCATATTTAGTTGATGGTTCTAAGGATTTGTTAATTGATGTAAATCAATTAATTCCGACATATAGTATAAATGATTATTTTATTTGCTGTCCAGCTCAGGACTTTTGATGCATGTCGTTCTGGTGCCAAGGTTGGAGTAGCAGCATTGATTGCTTTTTGCTCTTCCTTACTCAAGAAGTCCATTCGGGGTGGTTTACTTGTAATTGGAGAAATTAATCTAGGAGGCTCTATAGAACCTCTATACAATGCTGTTACCCTTGTAGAAATTGCAGTAGAAAAAGGAGCCACATCTGTATTAATGCCTGTTTCCTGTCGAAGACAGCTTGTAGATCTATCTGACGATATGGCTACGAAGATTGATGTGCAATTTTATTTGGATGCAAGAGATGCTTTGTTGAAAGCGATGATGGAGCGATAATAATTCTTTAAACTGAAATGGAAAAGCATGTTTGGTAATATTGTGAATGCGTGATCAATGGAGGGTAACATTCGTTAGGAGTATAAATTCGTTTGCGATTGTAATAGATTTCTATAAATCAAAAAACCAAGCTTTTAACTGTATCCATACTAATCTTTTCGGTATTAAATTTATATATGCTTTCTTTCTTTAATGTTGCAAAAAAGGATTCCATTCTGGCAATGTCATAGGCTCGCTTTTGGAGTACCTTCTTCCTTTTCTTCTTATTTTTTTCAGTTTTACGAGTTCCCCGACTGTATTAAAAAGACACTACTCTATGTCTACATAATCTGAAAACAATATACAAATTAAGTTGTTTTTATAATCAAAAAGAAGAAAGATAGGTTTCAATATGAAATGTACAAAATTTATAGACTCTGTCTTGGATGTATTCCGCAAAAGACCTTCTACTTTCAAGAGATATGAATATGAAGTGGAATGGTTGGAGCAGAGAAAGGTCAAATGGAGCAACAATAAAATTAGAATCGGAGTAATTGGAGTAACAAGTAGCGGAAAGTCAACGTTAATAAATGCAATTTTAGGAGATCAGCTATTATCAATGGCGGTTAAACCTTCTTCAAGTCAATTGGTTAGCTGTTCTAAGGGAGATGAATCTAAAGCAATAATTTGTTTTAAAAACTCTCAAGATATTACACTTCAAGGAAAGCAACTAAATCTAGAAAATATAAAGAAATATAGTGATGAAAACGAAAATAGACATAACAAAAAAAACGTCTCAGACATCCAACTAATCACACCATCTTTCGATTTGGGAGATGATGTAGTACTAATTGATAGTGCTGGGCTTGATGCCTATAAACTGGAAAACCATGAAAAACTGTCACTTGAGGTCTTACTTCCCACTATTGATATGTGCATATTTGTGACAACGCTAAAAACTAATAGTGATGAAAAAACAAGAACTGTGTTAAATGCGATAGCAAAACATAAATGCCCACTTGTAATTGTTCAAAATATGCTCGATTCTGTAGAACCAAGTGCTGATGGAAAAAAGACAAAAGAAATGGTGGCACAAGAGCATAAAAAAAGGCTACAACGTGTAATTGATGCATCAACTATTGAGGAGAAGTTATCTGTAAGCATTATTCAATTATCAGCAATTTATGCAATGAAAGCTCGGTGTCAAAATATAAAAGAAGAGAAGGATTCTCATTATAAAGAATTCAAACTACTAATGAATGATATGATAAAAACATTCGTTCCAAAAATTGATGGGGAACGTTGCAATTCAGCATTTAGTAGATATAGGCAGATGATATCTGATGAGGGGGTGAAAACATCTGGGGTTATGATAGCGCCAGCAAAATTTAAATATGAAGGAATAAAGGAAAGTCTACACAGAAATTTCGAAACAACCAATAATGAATTGCTCAAAGAAATTTCGAATCTAACGTTAAAAAATATTAGTGGCAGTAATGATCTCACAAAAGATAATGTAGATTACAAAATTGACAATTTAAAATCAATTGTTAAAAAATGCGAGGAAAATATACTGATTATTATTTCAGCTTTTAATAAGAAGCTTTCTGATTCAGCTAGAATATTAGATATCCCGCTTAGGGACTTAGTTAAATTCGAGCGATTGGAAACAATATCGGGGCCTCAACGAATAATAGAAAGTAAAACACAGTACAAAAAAGAGAAAAAAAGTGGTTTTAGTGCAGGGTTTGCAAGAGTTGTAGGTTTGTTATTGGATGATGATGATTTGGGTTATGAGCAAATACCTTACACTATAAAGGAACTTGATAAAACAAGAACGACTGAAGAACTAAAGAAATACATAGAAAGAGCGCATCGAGTATATAAGCAAGTTATTGATGGTTGGCTAAGAGGGCTTCAGGCGCCAATCAGTAATATTGACGTTGAAATCGATAGATCATATCTAAGCTTTATAGAAAGGCAAAAAAAAATTGAAGAGGCTGAAGATGTTTTATGGGTTATTGGCCAGTTAAAAAAAATATTTTTAACCTTTAGTACAGATGAGAAAATTATTAATTGCACCACTGTTTCTACACCAATTGTTAAGGAGGATTCATTAAAGCTTTCTCAAGTAACACTGTCAGGATATCAAATGGGGTTACTTACTATTTCACGCATGGTGCTTCATAAGGCGGCACAACAATCCTTAAAACACTGCCTACTAGCTACACAAGCACCAAAAAAAGCGGTTGTAATGGGCTGGGATATTGAATGTATACAAAATTTTGTGTTGCGATTTATTGGGGTATTATTCAGCGAGGAGAGTTACTCAACTCTTGAAAAATCGGGTAAGGTACTTATCGAAGATAACTTATGTATATTGTGCCCAGATGATAAACATCTAAAGCAACTGCAAAAAGTAGACACGCCAACTACATTTTATATTATGGTCAATGCCCAACAAGATGGATTGGCAAAAAATCAGATAAGTAAATTATTGTTAAAAGATAATATTAAAACCAAAGACAAGATTTTCTTTGTAGTGCAGGATTTTGACAGCCTAATAGCTTCTGATGGAGTGATGGAAATGAAATCCAATTTACTGGAATATTACGATGAGTTTGAAATCATAGGACAAAAAGGTATTGTTTTAATCAATGATGATAATCCAATCTATAATATTGCATTTGAGCAGAGTCAATTAGAGCTATGCAATAATATTGGGGATGAGCAAGAATTGTTAAAGCAACTGCAAAAAAAATTCTATTTTTTATTTGATAGTAAGGTATCTAATGTTGTAGGGGATCTAATCAGAAATGAAAGGAATGCAGCGAGATGAAATATGAATCAATTGCATCTGTAGATGAAGCAACCAAAAAATTTATGGGTTTTATTAATGAGGAGATTAGTGCAACGATTAGCGATGGGATTACCGGGGCTTTACGCAAAACTAATAGTGACATAGAGGTAATGACTGAAAATCAAAATACTATTTTATTTTCAGTCAAAGGTATTTCTAAAACTAGCGAGAAAATTCCATTGGCAATTGAACAATCTCAGAAAAAAGCAGAGTTAGCAATAGTAAACGAATTATTAAAAAATCAACAATTGTATAAAGACCTAAATGAGGATACTAAAACTGTTATCTTAACAGAACAAAAGATAGTGAATGAGGCCTTACTCAAAAACAATAGTGATCTAAAGGGGATGTCTGAAAA
>JBAYAL010000214.1:0-3998 GCA_041669825.1 Eubacteriales bacterium
AAAAACCAATCATATTATCGATAGCAAGACCAAACGGAATTCAGACTTTTCCGAGGATATTTCTGCCTATGATCTTATTTTAAAGAATAAAGAGCGCCTTCTCAGTTTTGAAGAACCGACCCGCTTTATTTTTTCCCATTCTGCTCTGCGAGAAGGTTGGGATAATCCCAATGTTTTTCAAATCTGTACCCTGAAACATTCAGAATCAAAAACAACCAAGCGTCAGGAGGTGGGCCGGGGTCTCCGTTTATGTGTTAACAAGGATGGCCATCGGATGGATGCAGAAACCTGTGGAAGTGATGTTCATGATATCAATAAGCTGACAGTTATTGCCAGTGAAAGCTATAAAGATTTTGTAGGTGATTTACAGAAGGAAATTAAAAATGTGCTTTATGAAAGACCAGAAAAAGCAACTAAGGATTATTTCGAAGGTAAAACGATCATGATGGGGGATCAACGAATGGTGATTGACCATCATCAGGCGAGTTTAATTTATAAATATCTTGTAAAGAACGACTATATTGATGACGATGACCAAATTATTGATACCTACCGTACTGACCTGAAAAATAATACGCTCAAAGCATTACCCGAAAATTTGAAACCTTTGGGAGTCGGTGTGCATCAATTGATCCAGGGTATCTTTGACGAAAGTATCTTTAAGGATATGTTTGAAGATGGCAACAAAACCAGAATACAAGAAAATGAACTCAATGATAATTTTTACAAGAAAGAATTTCAAACTCTGTGGGGATATATCAATCACAAATATGCTTATACGGTTAATTTTGATTCTGAGGAGCTCATTGAGAATTCTATTGGGCATATTAATGACAAATTATTTGTATCAGAATTGCAGTACACTACATCCACCGGAGAACAGAAGGATGATCTCAACGTTTATGTACTTGAACGGGGAGAATCATTTACAGCGGGAAAAACGAAAACACAATCTTTAAAATATGCCCAAACCAGTCAAATAAAATATGATTTAATTGGCAAAATTGCCACGGGCACAGTTCTTACCCGTCGCACCGTAGCAGCAATTTTACAAAGTCTGAAACCACAGATTTTTGCTATGTTTAAAAATAATCCCGAAGAATTTATTGCTAAGGTGATTAAGTTGATCAAAGAACAAAAGGCTACCATGATTGTCGAACATATTAGCTATGATCAGATTGAGGGTAAGTATGACAGCGCGATTTTTACTGCTGAAAAGCACTCCCAAAACATAGATAAAGCATTCCGAGCACAAAAACATATTCAGGATTATGTGTATACTGATGGTATGGCAGTTAAAAGTGTGGAACACCGTTTTGCTCAGGATCTTGATTCCGCAGAGGAAGTCTGCGTCTATGCTAAACTACCCAAAGGCTTTGCTATTCCAACTCCGGTGGGGAATTATTCACCGGACTGGGCTATTGCATTTAATGCTGGTGAGGTGAAGCATATTTTTTTCATTGCTGAAACCAAAGGCACCATGGACAGTCTTCAACTTCGCCCGATCGAACAAGCCAAGATTTCTTGTGCTAAAAAATTGTTTAACGAGGTTTCTACCAGTGAAGTGAAGTATTACGATGTAGACAGTTATCAGAGTTTGCTTGATATTATGGGGAAATTGTAGAAAGTTTATTGAATAGAGGTATCAGATTTATATTCTAAAAAATTTTTAATATAAATTCATAAGCTAAATATATTTAAAGATTTTAAATAAAAAGGTGGTAGGCGATGATTAATGTGGGAGTAAGTATTACGGAATTTGAACGAAAACTTACACGAGGTGTTTCTCAAGATATGTAGCAGTTTTTGCAAGTGCTGGATTGTCAAAAGACCTTAACCAATAATATTTATGATCGTAATGCAGTTATTTATAAAATGCATAGTGATATTTTGTGTCTAGATGCGGCAGCATTAACAAAGGATGACTATGAAATGCATGAGTCAAGTCAATCGATTTTCAGAACAGTGTTTACAGGTCTAAAAAATAGAAGAAAAATAGAATCAAAATGTTTTTCTATGTAAATCAAAGGCTTATTAGATAAATAAAGGTTCAAAATTAAAGAATTAATGTGTCAGTAATATAAAACAAAAACAGGAGGCAATCATTTTATGGCAATGCCAAAATATCATGAATTTATGAAACCTATATTAGCATTATTAAAAGATAATCAAATTCATAAACGTGTAGAAATGTATGAAATTTTATCGAAACAGTTTCGATTAACGGAGATAGAACTTCAAGAAAGGTTACCAAGCGGCAAACAATTGGTGTATAAAAATAGAATTGGCTGGGCACTGACTTATCTAAAAAAAGCAAAAGTCATTGAGTCACCGGCAAGAGCGAGTTATAAAATTACGGAACTTGGACACCAGGTACTAGAAGAAGACACTGAGATTATTGATGAAAAGTATCTTAAAAAATTTGAAAGCTTCCAAGAATTTATACAGGGTAGTTCTAAGCATAGTCCTTTTGATCATCATGTTTCAGTAATAGAAAGTGATGAGTCACCTCAAGATTTACTTGATCGAGCGTATAAGACGATTGCGAATACTTTAGCGGATGATTTACTGAATGAGATTATGAATCAATCACCAGATTTTTTTGAAACATTAGTGGTAGATTTATTGGTTTATATGGGCTATGGTGGAAATGAAATTGAAAATGGTCAAGTTATTGGAAAATCCGGTGATGAAGGCATTGATGGTGTTATCAAAGAAGATAAACTAGGATTTGATAAAATTTATATTCAAGCTAAGCGCTGGGATACAGAAAAAACAGTTGGTAGACCAGAGATTCAGAAGTTTGTTGGCGCATTAACAGGACAAGGGGCAACGAAAGGTGCGTTTATAACAACAGCAAATTTTACTAACGAAGCAAAGAAATATGTAAGCAAGCAACACGCCTGTAAAATTGTGTTAATTGATGGCAAAACATTAGCGACACTTATGATTAAGCATGGTTTAGGGGTTTCAGTAGAAAATACATATTTAATCAAAAAAATTGATACAGATTACTTTAATGGAGAATAAAAATATATTTATCTATTTGCGATTGGAATATAGGCTCTTTATCTGGCGTTAAACTCGAAATCTGACATATGGGGATCAATTTTAACTTCAAAAATAAAACCAAAAAATTTAAAAAAGATCAGAAAGTAATTAAGTTTGACTAAAATTATTAAATTTACGCTTGTTAAAAGACCTGCTTAAGAGTATAATAATTTAAAAGAAAATGTTTGATTTTAAGAGAGAAGAATCATAGTGTTATTCTTACCTAAACAGCAGGGTACCACAAAAGTTTACTTTTTTACGAAAGGATTTATAGAATGCTCAGAAATTATATTGCAATTTATATTATTGATATAATAGCCCTTCTTTTTTTGTTTGCCCTATTATACAATGATAATTTTATGAGTCAGTATCGCAAAAAAGCATTTTCATATGCGATTGGTTTAACTATTTTAGTCATTTTATCTGAAGTTGGAACAACTTTGGTTAGCGAGGGAGCGGCTAAACTTCAGTATTTGAATATTCTGTTTAATATTTTTGGCTTTGCGATTTCGCCAATGATTCCGATTGTTTTAATTGCAATTTTTGATACGAGCATTATTCAAAAGTATAAAGTGCTTTTGCTACCAACACTCATTAATAGTGTTGCGGTCATCTTATCACCAAAATTTGGGTTGATTTTTCAGGTAGATGTTAATGATCACTATCAAAGAGGCAGTGTTTTTTTACTTTTTGTGATTGTCTATGTGATCAACATCTTATTATTGACGATCACTAATTTATATGTAGGTAAAAAATATTTCTATCCCATTAAAGGAAAGATCGCCATTTTGTCTTTTTTTATCATAGGAGGAAGTTGTATTCAACTGGTGAATACGACGATTCATGCTTCATGGCATTGCGTAACCATGGGATTGATTTTGTTTTACATTTTAATATCGGAATTTGAAGCGAGTTTTGATTTGTTGACAGAACTTTATAATAGAGCG
>JBAYAL010000215.1:0-3997 GCA_041669825.1 Eubacteriales bacterium
ATCTTTTAAAATACTTTCAGCACTAGCACAATATTCCTCATCAAATGCAGCTGATAAACAATTTTTTGCGAGTTCAATTATGGTAACATTCTTGCCTTTTATATTTTTTATTTCATCCGCAAGTTCTACTCCAATGAAGCCACCACCAATAATAACAATATCTTGGGCATTATTTATTAAGCCTTTTTGTTTATTAACTACATCGAGGTCTTTTTCAAGAACAAGAATGTTTTCTAATTCTTTTCCTGGAAAGGGTGGTACAATTGAGTCAGCACCAACTGCAAATACTAATTTATCATATTTTAGGTCCTTGTTATTTTGTAATTTAACTAGTTTTTCTTTAGAATTAACATCAGTAACTTCATCGATTATTAACTCAACTCCGGCTTTAAGTAAATCATCATCAGGTGATACATTATCATATGGGGATTCTAAAGTTCCGAAGGCATAAGGGATTCCGCAGGGTACTGGTCCTTTTTTATTTTTGCGAATAAAGGTAAACTTGGTATCTGTGTAAAATTTTACCGCCGAAGATAAAAAACCTTTGGCAGCAACACCACCGCCAATTACGAGCACTTGTTTCATTGTGGCTCCTCCTCAATAATATATATTTTCGTCAATTGGTCCTACTCCTAAAATATCCTAAAAAAACTATGTTATTGGCTAATATATGATATTAGCTTTTAGGATTAGGAAGCACTATACCATACCCCCGTATGGTAAAACGCAATATATAAAGTATAGTGACATTGATAATTAAAGTCAAATCAAATATATAAAATTTTGTAGAAATATTGGAAATAACAGTGGCGTATCTCATGACAGGTACTATCACTTGTCAATACTTTCCTATTTTCTCTAATCTTTCTTTAAGGTTGACAGGGTATTATCACATTAATCCTTCTTTATTTTATATATATTTTCCCTCTATAAAAACCTGGCGTTAACCAGGTTCTTTTTTTATGTTATGAAAAATAGTGGACGATACATAATTTGATGATACTTAAGATTGTGAGACAAGGTTTCCTTGAGAATCATATAGCTTGCCTTGATCGCCTTTATTGTTCCAAATATTTGATTTCTCCCATAATAGTTGTCCCTGACTAGGTATCGCATCAGAACCGCTTATAATCTGTAATTCGCCACCAGCAGAAATAGTTGTACCGTTAGGGAAGTAATAAGTTTGGTCACCAACTTCACTGAAAAGTTTCCAACCAGTCAAATCAACGGCTGATTTGCTAGTGTTTTTCAGAGTAATTATCTCACCGACAAGGTCGATATTATCTATTTTTACTCCATTAGATGAAGAAACAGTAGTGGTTGCGGTTGTAGCAGTTGAAGTTGAAGTTTTATTAACTTTTATAGTGTTTCCGTCACTTGTCATAATGATCGTACCTACCTTATCTGTTCGATAAATTGCTACCCCTGCGGCTTCTAATTTATTAAGTGTTCCGGCATTTGGATGATTATAGCTATTATCTTTGCCCACGGAGATTACAGCGTATTTTGGAGAGACAGCTTTTAAAAAGGCTGGGGAGGTTGCATTGCTACTTCCATGATGACCAACTTTGAGAACTGTTGCTTGGAGATTACCATTCTTAAGCATTTCCGTTTCGCTTTGTTCTTCGGCGTCTCCAGTGAATAAGAATGAAGTATTGCCATAGGTAAGTTTAAGTACAGCACTATAATTGTTTAGGCTTTCATAGCTTGAGCCTACCGGGCCTAGGAATATTCCGGAGATACCAGATATATTTAACGCAACATTAGCTTTTGCTTGAATTTTTTTTGCACCTGATTTGTTTACAGCTGCTATAAAAGATTCAAATGTTTTGGTATTAGAGGTTACATTAGGCATATAGACTGTCTTTGGTGGGAAGGCTTTAATAACTGTGTCCAGCCCACCAATATGATCCTCATGTGGGTGAGTAGCAATAACAGCAGTTAACTCAGTAACTCCTTGCGATTTAAGGTAATTAACGACGGTTGAACCATCATCATTATTCCCTCCATCTATAAGAATATTAGCTTTTTCAGATTGAATGAGAATAGAATCTGCTTGGCCTACGTCAATAAAATGAACTTTTAAAATACCCGGGGTTGTACCAGATGTCATAGCTGTTAGAGCGTCGGCAGATGGTATACCCAATGTCTGATCAGTTGTTTGTTGTTGTGTTGGTACAGAAGAATTAGTTCCTAGACTAGTGGCAAGATTGCCAGCAATGTTTTGGGCATTGCTAAAAACTATACCCATCTGAATAAAAAAAACAAAGCAAAAAATTATTGTTAATACTGTTCGTAATGGTTTATTAAATCTTTTTAACTTATAAAGAAAAAATATGCCTATAGGAGGCAAAAATAAAAGGAATAACCATAGAAGCCATGTATTTTTATCTAGAAGATTCATGATGTCCCCCAATTTCTCGAATAAATTTTTAGTATCATACTTTATTAATGATGATTAGTGAGTAATTCTATTAAAGTATAAAAAACCCTGTAATGTTTTAAATATATTAGTATATATAAATAATATCCCAATTTTCGTATTAAATATAGTAGGGATTAAGATGAAAAAGGGAGAAAGAAATTAGAAAGCTTCAAAAAGGTATTTAATATAAAGGAATTTTATTAATATTGTCGAAATATTCCTTTAAGAGGTGATGGTATGTTTTATGATAAGTTAAAAAGCATTTTTTTCACTGGAAAAAATGATGATAAAAAAGAAATAATTATTAAAGAAGTGTTAATAGTACTAGAAAAATATAAGCCTATTGTTGGAGCAAAAATCAAAGAGTTCGATGGTTTACCAAAAGAAGATATGAGAAAATACATATCCTTGAGCCAAATAATTAAAACGATAAGAGTAAAAAAGACAATTAAAATATTATTTAAAAATAAGGTTAATCAAATATCGATTATTAATAAAAATTCAGAGGAAATTAATGAACGATTATTATTGGAAATTTATAATCTTATGCGTTATAAATACTCAGAGGATACCTTTAAGGAAATAAACAATGAAATAAAGGCAATTTTTGATAATAATCATAGACATTATAATCAGATCTATTTACATAAAATAGAGTTTATTGATTTTATAAATGATGGTAACTTAAGCGCTGAATCACAAAAATGGGCATTACACCAAAAAATATATAAGTTGTTATACATACCTTTTCATATAGGTTTTATAGCGTTAATAATAGCTTTGTTGAAAAAAATGTTAAATATAAATACTCTGCCACTTTTCACTGGTTTTACACTATTTTTTGCTTATAGAATTTATGGGTTGCTAAGCAATATTGGCTATAGTCAGTCTGTATTAAAAGATCAGATTATCAATCAGGCCTTGGATAGATATGAAACCAATAAAAATGAAGATAATTGGCATAGTAAATTTTTAGAAAAAATAAAACAACAACTTGGGAAATCCCCAAGAAATAAGAAACAACTCATAATAATTGCAATAATAATTATAACTATATCGCTTGTTTTGGGATTTAACAATTTGAATAAATCAGATAATTCAGCAGATACAAAACAAGAAGAACAAGATATAAATGCCGTTTCTATAGAAAAAAATGATGTTTTGAGCTTTTTAAAAGAGCAAAACTTAGATGAAATTGAGAAAACTACAGATATCAAAGATATATCAAAATTAGATGTTTATACAAATAGAAGCTACGATATTGAGAGTATTAAAATCAACTTTTATTTAGCAGTATCTGAAATGATAGAAAATGATATTAATATTGAGAATGAAACAATAAACATAAAAGTACCAATGGAGCAAGAAATTAACATTGAATTTAAAAACGTGATATCTCAAGCTGAAAAAGAATCAGCTTATAAGTGTTATGTAGGCGAAATGGACACTGCTGAAGGAAAAATAGTGGCAGAAGATAAAAATTGGAATGTTATTACTAAAAGTGTTTTTGCTAAAGATTATCTGGATAATATAAAAAACGAAGAAAGTTATTATATATCTGATAAAAATGAA
>JBAYAL010000216.1:0-3994 GCA_041669825.1 Eubacteriales bacterium
GTCTTCTCTATATTTTCCTATTGCATCATCAATTTTACTGATATCATCAGGACAATAGGTCTGGCCCAACACCTCAGCTCCAAAATAATCTACCTTATTATTAATTACTGGTGCAAACTTATCTATAATTCCGCCTTTGTAGACTTCGTTCCCGGTGACTATTATCCCAACTTTTAGTTTCTTATAAGGTTTGACTTCAAATACCTTATCGTTTGCTTTGCAGAGCTTTTCTATATCTATAATCTTTTCTTCTTTTATTACCAGGGGAACTATCCTAGCCCCGGACAATTTCTGTCCTTTTTCTACTTTATAATTGTTAGGCAATGATGGTATTGTGATGTTGTCCATCGAATTTATCTGTAGCAAAACTGAACTGTTAACTTTAAAAAGTCCTTTTTCTGTCGATTTTAGAACACATTTTCCTTCCTGTGGTTCAGTGAAAACTATGTTTTCTCCTGTAACTGCCTTGGCCATTCTGACTGCTGCTTCATCTTCATGTATTTCCCCGGCATTTTCTTCCCAAACATAGATGTGTTCTTTACCTATTTTCTTTAACTCTTCTACGTCTTCTTCTCTAATTACCTGTCCCCTTTGATAAGCTCTACCTTTAAACTCTCCAGGTATAACTTTGGTTATATCGTGACACAAGGTCATTCCTATTGCTTCTTCTACTCTGATTTTTAACATTATTATCCCTCACAATATTGTTATATTTTATAGTTTAATTCTGTTATTTAACAAAACTATTATTATATGCCTATTCCTTTCTTATTATTACTATTTTAAATTTTTATTCCAAGTTTATTATTTATTTCAAAGAACAATCATCCCGTATAAATCACTAATCAATTTTGTCCACTAAATATGCTATAACTTTTTTACCAATTCCTAAGGGTTCACTTCCGGCAGGAATTTCTACTAGAACATTACACCCCACCATAGAGCTAAGAATAGCATTACCCTGACTTCCAGTAAGTTTTACATTGACTACTCCATTTTCCAATACCAGCTTTCCTCTCAGGAACCTCCTCTTAGGACTTGGTTTTCTAAATTCCTGTTGAAGTACTGCTTCAATTTTTGGTAGTGAATACTTACTCTGCCCAGCCATTTTTCGAATAAACGGTATTCCAAGAAGTTGAAACACAACTAATCCGGAAGCAGGATTGCCAGATAATCCAAGAATTATTTTCCCATCTTTTACCGCCACCATAGTCGGCATACCTGGTTTGATATCTATCTTCCAAAAAATTATTTCTGCGCCGATACTGTTAAGAGCTTCTGCAACCACATCATAATCCCCAACAGATACGCCCCCTGTGGTTATTACCATATCTGCTTTGCTCAGACCCTGTTGGATAAGAAAAGCAACTTCTTCTGCTTTGTCTTTTGCTGTCCCTATTACAACAGGCTCTACTCCAATATCTTTTAAATATCCCTGCAAGGTTACTCTAGTACTATTACGTATTTTTCCTGGTTTCAAAGGGGCTGCAATATCAGCATCGATTAGCTCATCTCCGGTACTTACTAATGCCGCTCTGGGTTGTTTATAAACAGGTACATTATTTATTCCTAGAGAGGCCAATAAACCAGTTATAGGGGGTGTTATTTTTGTACCTATTTTTACAACCACTTGACCTTTTTTTACATCTTCGCCTGCTGCAATAGTATTCTCCTGGGCTTTAAAGGAAGAAAATATTTTGATTTTATTTCCAACAACTTCAATATTTTCATATTTTTCTACTGCATTCGCCCCTTCAGGTATTGGGGCACCAGTCATTACTTTAATCGTTGTTCCAGACACGACCTTTTGACTAGCCGTATATCCTGCCGGAACTTCTTCCAGTACTCTCAGGCTTACTGGATTTTGTCTGTCTGCATTTACTGTGTCCTCGGCGATAAATGCATAGCCATCTAGGGGAGATCTAGTAAATGGTGGAATATCTTCCTCAGCTTTTATATCAGCTCTTATAATTCTCCCGAAAGCCTCAGGTAACTCCACATATTCACCCCCGATTGGCTGACAATATTCCAGCAGCAAACTTTGAGCTTCTTCTAGTGAAATATATTTTTTCATATCAAACCTCCTTACTAAACTTTAGGCTTTTTCATTTTGATACTATATCCTGATTACTAATCCAGATCTAATAAAAGTAAAATCCCTGCCTCCCACAGAAGACAAGGATTAAATTCATAATAGTAATCAACAATTAGTAATTACTACCTTTTTTCCTTCTCCTTTCCTATTTCGGGAGGCACAACTGTTTCCTGTTGTACCTTGTGAGCTCTTGGCTCAGGTTAATAACCCATAATTTCACTTTAGGATTAAAAACTCGGAGATATTCAATTTTTATAAAATAAACCTTACAGCTAAATCTTGAAAGAATCAACCAAATATATCTTTCTATTTAAGCTACTATGGATTGTAAAACACATAAACTATAAAATTATTTTTCTCTTACCCAATATACATGCAATAATCGTACCAGATTTACAAAATACTATTCAATATTGCTGAACACCTTGTAAAATAAGGGTCACAGCATTTATAATTTTCTTTTCCAGCCCCTAAAATATTTTTCTCCTTTTTCATTTTGGAAAAAAATGATTGAATTATCTCAAAATTAGACTACTTACACTAATAGCTATAACAGAGAACTAAAATTAAATTATCTATTTTCTAATGACAATCCACAGATTTACAGAATCGTAACTGACCTCAAACCTTGATTCAGGTATGTTTGTCCTGCTCAATACGTCCCGAAATTTTTTAGGCGCATCTGGTCCAATTCTTCCAGCAATGTGGCTATCCCAATCCAAGTTTTTTTCTTTCATTTTTTTCCCTACAGCTTTCATAAGCTCAGGCGTTGCAAAACCACCACCGATGAAAGCCATCCCCCCAGGCGCAAGTACACGGTACACTTCATTCAACCCCTTTGTTTGGTCCTCCCAGAAAAAAATCGATCCCCTGCTGACAACCAATTGAGCATAATTATCCTGAAGTGGGAGCTCCACAACATTCGCCAGTAGAGTTTTAATTCTGTCCGATAGCTGACGCTCCCTAATATTCTTTTCGGCAAGCTCCATAATTTCAGGATCAATATCTATAAGTGTAACCTTCAGAGCACTTTTTTCAGCCAATGCGAGTCCAAGATAGCCATTTCCGCTACCAATATCAAGACAAATCCCTTCTTCAATCCTGCTTTTCTGCAGGAAATCGTCTGCAAGCAACGGAAATATCGGGAAAAAGATTTCTTTTACAATTTTATTATAATCTGTTGCTTTACTTTCTGTAAATTCGTCCATCATAAATCACTTTCTCCTTTTAACGTATTTCCAGCATTTTCTCTCTCCAGGCATTTCAATCCATCCGTGTCCATTTCTTCAGAGGACGTATAATCAAAAATTCTAGCAACGCAAGAACGATAAGTAACACAATCACCCAGGCAAATAACTTTTCGGTTTCCAGATACGCCCTCGAAATGAATATTCTTTGTCCCATACCGTTTGTAGCCCCCAGCATTTCCGACATAATCGTCAACCTAACTGAAGACGCCATTCCCAGTGAAAAGCCTGTGATCAAATGTCCTCGCATACCTGGTAAATATATCCTCGTTATTTTTTTTAATAACGGTATTTGGTAAACATTTACCATTTGCCTTAACTCCGGATTGATCGAGTGAATACCTGCTACTGTATTCATGTGCATTAAGGGAAATACCAGTAAAGCTACGAGAAATACAGTCATTTTTGTTCCCATTCCGAACCAAACCATCGCCATCGTTACAAAAATTATAGCCGGGACAGATAGTAGTAATCCTATCGTTGGTCTAAGTAATGATTCTATTTTATTGAATATACCAGCTATTACACCTGTGACAACTCCAACTACAAGACCAATACTCAGACCCAAGAATTGTCTTGAAAATGTGATCTTAAGATTTTCAACCAACTCACCACTGTAAGCAATTTTCATAAAAGCTTTTAATGTTTTAAA
>JBAYAL010000217.1:0-3974 GCA_041669825.1 Eubacteriales bacterium
GGAGAAAGAACAGCTCTGAATTTTATGCAGCATCTTTCTGGAATTGCTAGTATTACAAGGAAAATGGTTAATATTGTGGCTGATCTTGGGGTGAAAGTTGTAGATACAAGGAAGACCATGCCTGGCATGAGAGCACTTCAGAAATATGCTGTAAGAGTAGGGGGAGGATATAATCACCGTTACGGTTTATATGATGCTGTAATGCTTAAAGATAATCACCATGCTGCTTTGGGTGGTCTTCAGAATGCGGTTATGAGTGCTCGTAAACAACTTGGACATATGGTTAAAATTGAGGTTGAGTGTGAGACTCTTGACCAGGTTAGAAAGTCTGTGGAATGTGGTGTTGATGTAATTATGCTTGATAATATGTCAATTGATGATATGAAAAAAGCGGTAGGTATTATAGACAATAGAGCAATAATTGAAGCTTCAGGAGGGATTACGGAGGCTAGTATACGCGAAGTTGCTAAGACGGGGGTAAATATTGTTTCGATTGGAAGGCTTACTCATTCGGTGCGTGCTCTTGACTTTTCATTACTTGTAGATGAAATGAAGCCGTCAATGCAAAAATACTTAGATAAGACAAAAAAAATATAGGAAGTATATTTTTTATATGTTATTAGGGAGAACGATAAATATGTTACTTGTTTTTGATGTTGGAAATACAAATATTGTGATGGGGGTATATCATAATCGTGAATTGATCCACCATTGGCGGATTTCAACTGATAAATCTCGTACAGTGGATGAATACGCCATGTTAATGAAAAATCTCTTCGATTTTAGTGGTACGGTATCTGAAAAAATGGAGGGTGCAATAGTATCATCAGTTGTTCCACCGGTCACACCGATATTGGAAACTATGATTCGTAAATATTACTATGTTAACCCTTTGATTGTTGGTCCTGGGACAAAAACGGGAATTCCTATAATATATGATAATCCTAAAGAGGTTGGAGCCGACAGGATAGTAAATGCGGTTGCAGCTTTCACAAAATATGGAGGACCTCTCATAATTGTTGATTTTGGTACGGCAACAACATTTTGTGCCATAACTGCTAAGGGAGAATATAAGGGTGGAGCAATAGCGCCTGGTATAGGAATATCAACTGAGGCACTTTTCCAAAAAGCATCTAAATTACCTAGAATAGAAATTGTTAATCCAGGAAGTGTAATAGGAAAAAATACTATTCATGGGATGCAATCAGGGATATATTATGGTTTCTGTGGACAGGTTGATAGAATTGTGACATTAATGAAAAATGAACTTGGAGGGGAAATAAAAGTTGTAGCCACTGGGGGGTTGGCAGAATTAATATTTGAAGGATCAGAAATGATTGATAGGGTGGATCCCTTTTTAACGCTTGAAGGGTTATTATATATTTATGAAAAAAATATTCGTTAAATAATAATTATAGGGCGCTTTGGGATGCAATAATGTAACTCATGGCGTTTTATGTTTATATTTATAAGGAAAGTAGCCTTAAATAATTGAAAATTATATCAATAAATGTTAAATTATATCAATAAATATTAAATTATTTGAATATACAACATAAATAGATTAGGAAAAAATGTGAGTTAATTTTCATAATAACTATTGTTGTTTGTAGGCAACAAGCAAAATAAATAAAGTATTTTGCTTAGCATAAAAATTTTAAGTTGGTACTATGATACTGATAAAGGATGAAGATATTGAAGCTGGGAAATTATGTTTGGAATACCCCTGTGTTTATGGCGCCAATGGCAGGAATAACAGATAAAGCGTTTAGAGAAATAATACATTCTCTTGGCGGAAAATATGTAGTAACTGAAATGATAAGCGATAAAGCCTTGTTATACAATAATTCTAAGACATTAAAAATGCTAGATATGAGAGGTGAGGAAGAACCTAGGATAGTCCAGCTCTTTGGTTCAGAACCTGAAAAAATGGCCGAGGCAGCAAGAATAATAGAGGAAAAAGGTGCAAATGTAATAGATATAAATATGGGATGCCCTACACCAAAAATTGTAAAAAATGGTGAAGGAGCAGCACTTTTACGAGATTTATCTCTTGCCACGGATATCGCGCGGAGTGTTGTTAAGGCGGTGAAAATTCCAGTTACGGTAAAGCTTCGTGTAGGTTGGAGTTTGGAAGAAATAACGGCTCCGCAATTAGCTCAAAGTCTAGAAAACGTAGGTATTCAGATGCTAACAGTTCATGGGCGTACAAGGGAACAATTTTACTCTGGAAAGGCAGATTGGACTTGGATAAAAAAAATTAAAGATTTAGTACAAGTACCTGTAATTGGGAATGGAGATATCTTTTTTCCAGAAGATGCTAGGGAAATGATTTTGCAAACAGGTTGTGATGGAGTAATGATAGCCAGAGGGGCATTGGGGAATCCTTGGTTAATATTTGAAACACAATATTTTTTAGAAACAGGGGTGTTAATTCCTAAACCTGATTCGCTTGAAAAGAAGAAGATTATCCTGAAACATTTGCATAAATTAGTTGACACTAAAGGAGAACATATTGGAATTAATGAAATGCGTAAGCACGTAGTTTGGTACGTTAAAGGAATAAGAAATGCAGCTCGATTTAGGGATGAAATAATGCAATTGAATGAACTTAATGAATTGGAAATAATTATAAACAGAATTTTTGATTAAAAGATTAAAAAGAGTAATTTAAAAGTGTAGTTGTGTAAATTAATGGCTAATTGTATAACTAAAGGTAGAGCTGTTTAAGTTTATATAGAAATATTGTTTTAAAAATAGCTTGACAAGTATTTTTAGTTTTTTTATAATAACGAGTAATTTGATGAAGCAATTTTAGTGAATAATTTTTATTTATAGGTGCATAATTAGTTTCACAGGATTTAATAATGATAAAAAACGAAAAAAAATGCCTAGCAAGAGAAGAGGAGGGATAGTTATATGCCCGAAAAAGAGGTTATTTTGACACTCGAGGGATTTAAAAAACATGAAAAAGAATTGGACCAGTTAAAGACTCATAGAAGAAAGGAAATTGCAGAAAGGATAAAACAGGCTATTGATTTTGGAGATATAAGTGAGAATTCCGAATACGATGATGCGAAGGATGAACAGGCATTTATTGAAAAAAGAATCATTAAGTTAGAAAAAATGCTTGGGAATGCTAAGGTAATTGATGATAATGAAAAAAAAGATAAGGTATCACTTGGCTGCACAGTCAAATTGAAAGATATGGAATTTGGTGATGAAGAGGAGTACACAATTGTTGGGTCTGCAGAAGCTGATCCTGCAGTAAATAAGATTTCGAATGAATCACCTGTTGGCAAGGCAGTGTTGGGGCATCCTAAAGATAGTATTGTAGAAGTTGAGGTTCCTGTTGGAATTATTAGGTTTCAAATAATGGATATTAATTGATAATTGACATGTTCTTTATACTTGACAATATAGTTATAAATAGATAGCCCGTGATGCGTTTGGCGTTGCGGGCTTGTGGAGTTTACACATATTCATATATGGTATAATATTAAAAGGATATAATAATGCTCTGGAGGAATAAAAAATGGATAATATGATGGAAAATGAAAATGAACTATTTAAAGTAAGAATTGAAAAATTAAGTAATTTAAGGAATATGGGAATAGAACCATATGCAGATCGCTATGAAAGAACGCATTTGTCGTCGGAAATTGTTGAAAATTTTGAAGAACTTGAAGAGAAAACAGTGTCACTGGCTGGGCGTATTATGTCTAAAAGAGACCAGGGAAAGGTGATTTTTGCGCACATACAGGATATGGGGGGTAAAATTCAGTTATACATAAGAAAAGATGCTGTAGGTGAGGAAATATTTGGGGTAATTAAGACCTATGATATTGGGGATATTGTAGGAATAAAAGGAACTGTTTTTCGCACAAAAAGAGGAGAAATATCTATAAAAACTTATACTGTTCAGATGTTATCTAAATCATTGAGAGTATTACCTGAAAAATTTCACGGGTTAA
>JBAYAL010000218.1:0-3961 GCA_041669825.1 Eubacteriales bacterium
AGAAATCTAAGGATAACTTTTAAAGAAACATCAAAGGGTTTAAATGCCTATTACAATAATGAAAAATTAGATTTGGATAAGTTTGAAAATTATTATGCAGCTAGGCTAAGAGGTAGGTTAAGGAAAAAAGGTAGACGAATTGATAATGGTATAAATGGTTTCCTGATAAATGACCACTTCTGGAAAGATAGTAATGTAACACACCCAAAAGATTGTCCAGAGCTAGTATCAGATATATATCACCTAATTAAAAGGCACGACATTATAAGGAAATGGGAGAAAACAACAACCCAATACGCATTAGGCTTTTTAGCTGATGTGAAAGATATAATATTTGATTACCATACTCGATATAAAACAAATAATTCTAAGGTTTATTTCATATACAAAAACGTTATTTATTATTTAATACAATATTATCATGACAAATGGAATCCTAGATTTGATAACTTAATGCTGAGGTTGAAAGACAATATAACATTATGCAAGGAAAAAATCATTGGCTATTATAGAATAGAGAACGAGAGATAAGTATAAAGGGCTTTAGGGGACGAGGGTTTATCAGTATGTTTGGATTAAATAGTATCCCTGAGATTTTGAATTTTATTGTACAGAATATAATATGGCTAATTCTAACAGTAATACTAGCTGTAATAGTAAGTTTTATAAAAGCTCCAATAATTGCAAGAAAGCTATTAATAGGCAATCGTGGCGTTATTGGAAATGGCTTGGGAAAGCATTTTGCTGACAGATACATTGATATTTGGTATAAAAGAAATATAAAGCATGATAGAGGAAGTTTTTACCAAGGAGCAGCAAATGCAATGTTATCTCCAAATAAATCTAGACACTATCAAGAACTTATTGACAGAGAACTTGAAACCCTCAAATTAATCAATATTAGAAGCAATGATAGGGTTGAAGCAAAAGTGAACTTAAGAAATAAGATAATTGTTTTCATTGTACAGTGGTACTTAATTCACTTTATTGGCGATGATAAGGCTTATTACAAAACACTTAAGGCTGAGAAAAGGAAGATGATATAGCATAGTTTATCGGAAAGCAAACAAGCAGATAGGTAAAGGGCAGGGTTGTGGAATTGTTGGGATACTGGAACAAAACTGATGATAGCTTTACAACAAAGGTAATACCCATTTTGTGAGCAAACCAAGATAAATAGAATAAATTTAAATTGCTTATTAGCCATTTACCCATTAGGTTATTGGTAGTAAAAAATATTTGTCTTGTATTTTTGGAGATAAATAAATATGAGGAAAGAACGATTATTTAAGTATATTTCATTGGATAAGGATATCCACTTAAACGACAAGAAATTATCAGACATTGCAATGAATAAGGCTTGGCTGTCAATTTTTGGTGCTCTTAATGACCCATTTGAAGCAAAAGCAACATATTTTAACAGAGAGCTATTACATAATAATTCTGGTGCAAGCAATCTTTTACTTGATTTCATGGAATTGCTCATAAATTATTTAAATGATAAATACGTTGTTTATTCTTTAACAGGAAGCTCGTATGACTGCTTACCAATGTGGGCTCATTATGCAAATAATCATCAAGGCTTTTGTGTTGAATATGAGTTAGATACTAGCTTCTATGATTTACCTGATGTGATGTGTGATATAAAAAAGGTGGATTACTCTGAATCGAGAAAATCTATCACTGCTTATATAGAAGAACAGTTACAGTTTTATGAAGATATGAAATCCACATATTTTGCGGAGCCGTCTGATCTAATAAAGGTAAAAATAACAGATGCATTAATAGAGGCTCAAAATAAAAATTTTTTTACTAAGCATTTATCGTGGAGCTATGAAAATGAATATAGGTTAATCTATACTGCAGTTAGTCACGGTGATTTTCCGCATGGTAATACAGAGTTGATAAATCAAAATCTTAAATTAATAAACGCCAAGCTATTAGATTTACAAAAGGAACGAGGAATTTTAGTGAACTTATCAGAAATAGGATTGTGTGTTTCAAATATTTATGTTGGTATCGAATGCAACGAAGAATATTCTAAACTTTTGAACAGGATATCCAGTTCTTTAGGCTGTGGTAATGCCCATAAAGTATCCATTTCTAAACAATGCAAAGAATTTCGCTTAAGCACAACAGAGATTATTGGATATTAATAAATATCATGTTATCCAAAAAACCAATAGGCTAATTATGGGAAGTTGTTTTGTAAGCAAAATTAATTTTAAGATCTGTGAATAATATAGCCTTTGATAAAAAAGGTAATGCCATCAGATAAAAGGGTAGTTGAGTATTTATTATGTATACTGACGACATGGCAAAGGTATTGAGAATGGAGGTTTATAAATGAAAATTTTTCAGATTTCCGATTTGCATATAATCCCCACTTCTGATGTTTTTGAGTTAAAATCCAAAGCAGACAAAATGTGTGCGTATATTCGCGGTATAATTCCCCAAATGGAACAAGTAATATTCTTTGTCTTAGGTGATATAGGAGATGGAGGAAATATCTCCTCATATCGTACGGCTTCAAAGCTCTTTGATTGTTTATTGGAGCAGCTTTCAGGATGGGACGTATTATTTGAGTTCATTCCGGGAAACCATGATTTATGCAACGGAAATATTGATGAATTTGATTGCTTTATTTCAAAATATCAGCATACTAAGCATAAATATAGTGACAGCTCAACATTTTCTATTGATTATGGTGGGGTGAATTTTATTTTCGCAAGCTCTGTGGTACATAATGATCATAAAAATGGTCAGGTAAATATAGAGAGTGTTAAAAGTAATATCAAACCTAGAACTGAAAATGTCCTGCTATTACACCACAGTCTAATCAATGAAGATATTGACGATCATTCTTCTATAGGAAACAGTGCCGCTGTTTTAGAAGCACTGTCTACTGCCGGTGTTCGATTTGTTCTGCACGGACACACACACAAAAACGGGACGATACAGCTAGGAGATGTTTTTCTTGTGGGATCCGGCTCTCCATTTAAGGATATGAGCAATTCACCTAATATTAACAATCAGTTTAATACTGTGCAAATAGAGAAAGGCAGGATAACGGGAATAGCGAATTGTAGATACATTGCTGATTGGAATAAATATATTGGCTATACCATTTTCCCCATCCCACAAGACGAGTATTCAGATCCTCTTGCGATAGAAAAAGACAAATTTAATGCTGTTGAAGGTTACATCGAACGAAAGATTTTACCTTATTCTATTATTGCAAGTGATAATTTGGCTCAATATTTTAATGGGGAAAAGCGAGTCTCTCTTTTTGAAGCATGCAAAGAACATAGACTCCTCTTACTACTATCTGACGCTGGTACTGGTAAATCAATGGAGCTAAATCAATTGGCATACTTGCTTAGTGATAGTGCCTCTCCGTATTATCCCGTCCACATCTGTCTAAATATTTATTCAGGTAAAGAATTTATTGATCTATTACCATCGAAATACAGGAGACTTGACCCTTGCCAACTCTTTTGGATAATTGATGGTTTTGACGAATTGGAAGTAAAGTACATCAAAGATTTTAAAAGACAGCTTGCCGAATATACATCGGCTAATCAGCAGACTCATATCGTTCTTTCCACACGCAGCAATTTCTGTAAAACGACTACTGCAGATAAGGGCTTTGAAACTTTCCCTGGGTTTAGGGAATATGGCATCTGTTCATTGGAGCGCGAGGCGGTGATAGAATATGTTGTCGCAAATAATCTGAATGGTGAGGATTTCCTTAAAGAAATACATGAGAGAGGTTTAACCGGTCTTGAATCTGTTCCTTTTTACTTAATTAAAATGACCATTATTTATAAAGTCGATAATAGATTACCAAACAAATCCGAGCTTATGGATCAGCTGATAACCCTTCGTTTCAAGTGGGACAGTAGCAAGTATGATTACACTATTGATAATTCTCTTGATGAGCAAAGGGTTGAGATATTTG
>JBAYAL010000219.1:0-3954 GCA_041669825.1 Eubacteriales bacterium
AGGTTCAGGAAAATCTACAATGATGAATATTATCGGTTGTCTTGATATGCCAACATCAGGTAAATATTTGCTTTCAGGCAATAATATTGATGAACTAGATGAAATTGAGCTTGCCTTAGTAAGAAACAGAGAGATTGGTTTTGTATTTCAAAGTTTTCAGCTCTTGCCTAGATTGAATGCTCTCCAAAATGTGGAGCTTCCGCTTATATATTCTGGTCTTGCAGGTTCTGAACGTAAAAAACGTGCTAAGTCCATTCTAGGAAGAATTGGATTAGCAGATAAAATGCAAAGTCTACCAAATCAGCTCTCAGGGGGGCAACAACAACGCGTGGCTATTGCCCGAGCACTTGTTACAGAACCAACTATATTGCTTGCGGATGAGCCGACAGGTGCGTTGGATCAAAAAACTGGAGTTCAGGTTATGGAGTTGTTTGAGGAACTTCATCGTGATGGGAAAACTATTATCATGATAACGCACGATAATAAAATTGCTAGTCACACCAAAAGAATTATAAAAATACTAGATGGTTATCTTACAGAGCAAGAAGAGGAGGTTAATTGAGTGTTTTATGAGAGTATCAAGATGTCTTGGGAAAATATAATTAATAATAAACTGCGATCGTTTTTAACGATGCTGGGAATAGTTATAGGGGTTGCATCAATCATTGCTCTGATAACTATCGTGCAAGGTGCTACTAATAGTATTAGCGAAGAAGTAACGTCACTTGGGGCTAATAAAATTACTGTAAATGTAATAGGTACTCCTATCAAACAAGGTCTTAGCGATGAAGATATAAAAAATATTGCTAATATAAATAATGTTAGTAGCTTGTCACCAACTATAGCAGGTAAAACTAGTATTGTTTATGATGGCAATGTTATGGATAGTATAGCAATACAGGGTAAAAATGAAGTATATTTTAAGACAGATTTAAGTCTGTTAAAAGCAGGAAGAGCAATTAATATTCTTGATATTGATAACAATAATCAAGTTGCCATAATAGGGAATGATATAGTTGAAGAGCTATATTATGGTATTGATCCACTTGGAAAAGAATTAATAATTAATGGTACAACGTTTACAATTATTGGTACTCTTTCAGAATCTAGTGGATTTAGTATGACTTCAAACAATGAAGCTATCATAATTCCCTATACCACTGCACTTCGAAGTTTAGGTGTAAAAAACATATCTAGTCTTGATGTATTTTTAGAGGATACTAATCTAGCCGATGTAACGGTAATTGATATTAAGGGAGTATTAAATGCTGCATTTAATTATAAGGAAAATACCTATTCTGTTTTTAATATGGGTGATATGATAGATTCGTTTCAATCTATGATGGCTATGATGTCCTTACTACTTGCAGGTATAGCAGCAATTTCACTTGTTGTTGGAGGAATTGGAATTATGAATATGATGCTAGTATCAATCACAGAACGTACTACAGAAATTGGGTTGCGTAAAGCTCTTGGTGCGACACCCAACAGGATTCAATTACAATTCATTATTGAGTCAATATTTCTTTCCTCATTTGGGGGAGTAATTGGGTTAATAATTGGAAGTATGATTGCCTATATAGCTGCAATTCTCATTGGTATTAGTTTTTCAGTATCTATATCAACAATAATTCTAGCAGTAGGATTTTCAGCAGCAGTTGGTATTATATTTGGATATATGCCTGCCAGAAAAGCGAGCAAATTAAATCCAATAGATGCGCTTAGAAGTTTATAATTTAGATGTAGATAGTAATAGCTATTTTTAGAAGTTGATTTTGCTACAATGAAAGTAATATATAATTAATGATAATAAACCATAATTATAAGATAAAAATTTATTCAATAATAAATCAATTTAAGGATAGTTCTGAAAGTGCTATTAATCACACTTAGAGGATATTTATGTATCAGGTATATTTTAAATATCTAATTCAAAAAATTACTAACTAATTATCTAATTATAGTTGCAACATTTAGAAATATTAGTCATAATACCATTAAAAGGTAAGGAGGTTATGTAATGAAAGAAAGTTTAGGAAAAATAAAGGAAAAGTTACAAGAACTAAATAATTTAATTAAGGAAGAGACTAAGGATGGTGCCAAGTATGTTCAAGGTGAGGTAACTGAAAACATTGAGGAAATGAAAGTTAAAGTAGAGACAAAATTGAAAAATATAGAAGGAAAATCAAAGGAAAAAATTAATGTAAGCAAGGCTCAAATATTAGCTAAGGTTGATAAAACACAAGCTAGTATTGGAGAAAATTATCAAGATTTAGTTGGTGAACTTGAAGAAAAAGCAAAAAAAGTTCAGTTTTCAATTAAAAAAACATACTCGGAAGGCATATCAAAGAAAGATGATGTAGTTGTTAAAACGACTGATTCATTAATAGAAATGATTAATAAGGTTAAAGATAAACTTCACTCTGAAGAAAATAATGTGAAGTAACGATAAGGAGGATCTATGTTAAGAACAATAGGTTTAATTATATTCTATCTTGGATTCTTTGGATTCTTTGTAGGGCTTGTTGGAGTAATAAGGGGTGATTTAAAAAACATTAAAATTAATAATAGGAAGCAATCATTAATGTTGGTAGCGCTATCCTTATTGCTGATTTTAGTTGGTTCACAAATGGTCGGGCCAGGAGAAAGTCAGGGAAAAGTAGAGCAACAAAATAATGTGGTAACTTATTTGGCAAAATTGGAATAGCCCAATTATCAATGAATATAGATATATATGTTTTTAAAATAAGGTTGCTTGAGCATATAGTAAATATAAACCAAAAATTCATGCTTGTTAAAAAAACTAGCATGAATTTTTGGTTTTGACATATAGCTTACTTAATAGTTGTGTTACTACAAAATATAAAAAACCTGAATAAAGTTTGCAAATAGTGTTGATACGAAAATAATCATTATAAAAGTGTAAAAATAATGGTAAAGTAACTAATTATTGTTGATATTATCATCCATTTTTCTTTGCTTTGCGATAAGATCTTTCTGCTTTTTATACAAAAATAAAAGTTAAATTAGACAAGAAAATAAATAGTGTGTATAAATTTAAGGTTTTAAATAATTATGAACTGGGTGTATTTGTATCTTTATCAGTAATACTATCACTTGCAAGAGCCATAGGCTTTTCGTCCGCTTGATTTTCGTTTTTAGTCATATGTTTTTCTTTAATTTCACTAGCTTTGTTTGAAACTTTAATAATTTTACGTTTCATTTCTCTCCATAAAGCAAGACTGAAAATAATTATTGCCCCTATAAAAACTGAAATAAGTATTATCAATACGAGGGGGAATTCTGTGGACCAAAAAAAGAATTGAATTGGAACTAATATGGAATTCTGCAAAGCAAAAACAGCAACTAATAGAGAAAGAAAAATAGAAATCATTAACATAAACATAAACATAAACATATCATCACCCTATAATAGTATTTTAATTGTATATTCTGTAAGTTTGGTCAAATACCTTTTTTTAAAATGATGGTTATACCAAAATAATCTCTAAATTAAGAAATATAGTATTTATTTAGTTAATTTTGTGTTTTTAATTCGGATTTATTGATAAAAAATTAAATTATTCGCATAATTTTATTAATAGAGGTAAATTTATTATTCGAACTGAAATACGGTGAAATTCTATAATCCCTTCATCTCTTAATCTGCACATTTCGCGTGAAAGAGAAGGTCTGGAAACGTTAAGAAATTCTGCCATTTCATTTCTAGATAAGGGTAAAAGTAAATTTTCGCTATCTGAATTCTTATTTAAATCTAATAAATAATTGCAAATTTTTTGTCTAAGAGTTTTCATTGTAAGGTAATTAACTTTTTTGTTTAAAACTAAAGCTTTATTAGAAACAATTTTAAGCATATTTAGAATAAGCCTTTTGTGGCTAATACAGTTTCTTTCACAGCACCCTACTATTTTATCAGGTGGTAGGCGACCACCG
>JBAYAL010000220.1:0-3932 GCA_041669825.1 Eubacteriales bacterium
GAACCAACAGGTGGAGAAATTATTCTTAATGGCCATGAAATAACAAATTTGTCATTAAAGGAAATTAGACCGATGCGTGCTAAGATGCAAATGATTTTTCAAGATCCTATTTCAAGCTTAAGTCCCCGTATGAAAGTTTCAGCATTACTTTTAGAACCATTTGCAATTCACGATAAAAACGTTGAAAACCCTAAACAAAAAGTAGAAGAACTCTTGAATATGGTAGGATTATCAATGGACCAAGCAGATAAATATCCTCACCAACTCTCAGGTGGTCAGGCTCGTCGGGTAAGTATTGCTAGAGCATTAGCGCTTAGTCCAGATATTTTGATTGCAGATGAACCAACAGCCGGACTTGATGTTTCTGTTGCTGCAGGTATTTTAAATCTTTTAAAAGATTTGCGGGATAAGCTAAATTTAACGTACATTATTATCACCCATGATTTAAATGTCATTAGTTATATTGCTGATAGGGTAGCGGTAATGTATTTAGGGAAATTTGTGGAAATAGCTGATACAGAGGATTTGCTTTCTAATCCGAAACATCCCTATACGGAAGCTTTGCTTTCAGCAGTTTCTGTGCCAGATCCTTCCTTACGTGGTAAACAGCAACGTATAATTTTAGAAGGAGAAGCTCCCAATCCTCGCAAATTTCCTTCAGGGTGTCCATTTCATTTGCGCTGTCGTTACACAAAAGATTATTGCATTACAAATGCCCCTTCCTTAGGAGAGGTAGTAAATGGTGAATCACATTTAGTTTCATGTCATTTTCCTAAATAGAATTATTGTATTAATATAGATAGATAGTTAGTTAGTCTATACAATTTAATAAAGTTTTGCACCACGAAAACGTAGTTCTCTAGCGGAAAACCCAAAAAAAGAATCGAAATTATTTTAAATAATAAGCTTTTCTAAGAAGTTGAAGCTTATTATTTAAAAAAGATTGCTCAAATCAATCTTTAATGTACAGATATTCAACTGAATTTTTAAATCCTATAATGTCCACAAGATCGTGATTTGCCATATTATCAATGATTACTTTATATTATTGGGGGCTACACTTTATTAACAATCAATAATTTTACTATTGATTTCCGTTCAAATTTATGGCAAACTTAATTTTAGGAATAAATATAAATACTGGAAGATATGTTTCATGAAAAAAATATATTATTACGCAGGTGAAAGAGATTTAAGTATCCTAATTGAAAAGAATAATAAATTTTTAGGGTTAGAACTTGAGGAAATAGCTGATATACAAAAAATAGAAAAATCAAATTATTTGTATGTATCAGATTTTGTGTTTAACAGTTGTATTCAAAAACAAGATTATTTGATGCAACAGTTTCCCCGAAAATGTTTAATGAGAAAAATTGAAGATTTATATACGATTCCTTTTAATAGGGTTGCATTGGAGATATCTGGAGAATGCAATGCGAAATGCAAATACTGTTCTACGGGAAGCCATAATAGACTTTTTGGAACCGATGAAAATTCAGTATCTTTGAGTGTAAAAGATGTCGAATCTTTAATAGATGATTTAATAGAACGTAAAATAATCGATGAAAAAGCGATTATAGATCTATATAATTGGAAAGAACCTTTATTAAATAAAGATTTAGAATTGATTTCCAAATACTTATCTAACAAAGGATTAGAGTTTACTTTAAGTACAAATGCGTCTGTAGTGCCAGACAAAAATGTTAAAGGTGCTTTTAAAGGGCTAACGGCGTTAATTATTTCAATGCCGGGTTTTTCACAAAAATCATATAGCAAAATTTACGGCTTCAATTTTGAAATAATAAAAGAAAACATAAAAACAATCCTGAAAAACTTCATTAATTTAGGATTTTCTGGTGAAGCTACAATACTGTATCATGTTTATCAATACAATTTACATGAATTACCAGATGCAATTAAATTTGCACACGATTTGGGTGTGCAATTATATCCTTGTTTTGCTTTTCCTATATCCTTTGATGTGTGTATAGATTATATCACACACGAACTTTCGCAAAACCTTTTGTATGAAATGTCTAGTGACCTGTTTTTGTTTCAAATAAAAGATATTCTTGAAGAGCGCAGTGTAGATTATTATTGTAATCAAGGCAAATTGTTGACAATTGATGAGAATAGAGATTTGGTATTGGGTTGTTGTATTGATAGATATTCAAAATATGCAGATAAATGTTATCGTTTGGGTGATATAACCCAATTGGATATTTGTGCAATACGAAAACTGAAAGAAGCATCATTCGAGAGTGAAGTTTGCCAAATTTGCCGAAAAACAGGTGCCGATTATTGTGGAAGTAACTGTGGGACAAAGTTCAAACAATTATTTTGTAATTATTTTAAAAATTAAGGAAAGGAGATTTACAGTATGAGTGTGTTAAAATTATCTTTGAGGGAAACCGCAATGCTGAGTAATATGATTCAAAAAGCTGATTCAAAAAGCGATAAACATGGTTTGAATTTTAAACCTGTTTCTGATTTTAACGGTTGCACCTGTCAAGGAAATTGCGATGGTCGTACAAGCTGTGGGTGTCAGTGGGGCTAATCATGATTGTCAGTTACTTCATCAGTGGCTGACAATTTTAATTTTTAGGGAGGAAAAAGCGGCAACGCTAAATAAGTATAATGGGGAAATATAACCATAAGGCAATAATGCTTATTATAACTGAAAATTGCAATTTAAAATGCAGATATTGTTATGAACATGATAAAACAAAAAACGATATGACATTTGAAACAGCAAAAGAAATTATTGATAAAGAATTTGGTAATCAAAGTGAATATACAAAAGGTGAAATTGAATTGTTTGGTGGAGAGGCATTTCTGAATTTTAAACTTATAAAACAAATATATGACTATGTTATGAATAATTTTCCAAATGTGGATTTTATTTTTACGAATACTACAAACGGAACCTTAATTTGCGGAGAAATCCAAAAATGGTTATATGAAAGAAGAAATAAATTTTTCTGTACCTTAAGCTTAGATGGAACGCCGGAAATGCACGATATGAACAGACCATATGCAAATAATAAAGGAAGTTTCGATAGTATTGATTTAGACTTTTTTAGAAACACATGGAATAATTGTGGCGTAAAAATGACAGTATCTAATGATACAATTGATAATCTGTCAGATGGCGTAAAGTTTATTTCTTCAAAAGGTTTTGATTGCATGGCAACATTTGCATCTGGAATTGATTGGAGTATAAAATGTAAAAAAGATAAGATTGCAGAAGAATTTTCAAAATTGGTTGATTATTATACAGAAAATCAGGATATGAAATTGTGCCATATGCTGAATTATGATTTGAGATATATCTTCTATCCAATTAATAAAGATTTTAAATATTGTGGTGCAGGTATTATCAAAAAATGCTATGATATTCATGGTAAGGGATACCCCTGCCAAGGCTTATCGCCGCTGTCCATTGGTGAAGATGCCAAGAACTTTGAAGGGCAAAACTTTGAAGGGTTTGAACTCTCGGATAGTAACAAATGTAAAAAATGCAAGTGGGTAAGATTGTGCAGGACCTGTTATGCTGCCAATTATCTCGAAACAGGAAATATTGAACAAAACTGTGAAGACATGTGCTACCTTAACAGGGTATCAATATTGGCATGTTCAAAAATACAATTTAACAGATTACTCCAAAAGGATGCAGAATTGACTGAAAATGATAGATTGACACTGCATGCTATACAAATAATTCAAGAAGAAATACTTTTATTATGAATAAAAATCGAGTGTGTTTTGTTCCGTATGGAGATGATTATATTGCTTTTTTTTGTGATTATTTGATCCTTAAAGTTTGCTAGAGTATAGTAAAAATGACTTCAAGTGGTTATATAGCCATTGCTCTTCAATTTTCGGATGATATATTGACTGCAAAAGTTTTTATCTTGACCCAATTATTCCAC
>JBAYAL010000221.1:0-3926 GCA_041669825.1 Eubacteriales bacterium
ATCACATTATGAAGGATTACCAGTTTCACTAGTTGAAGCACAATCAACTGGATTACCTTGTGTGGTTTCTGATGTAATTACAAGACAAGTAGAGGTCACAAAAAAAATAAAGTACATTAGCTTAAAAACCTCAGCAAAAAAATGGGCTGATACAATAATTAATATATCCTCTGATTATACTCGTAAAGAAGAGAAACAGAAAATTATTGATTTAAAGTTTGATGCAAAGCAGACAGCACAGTTCTTGCAGGATTATTATTTGGGTAAAGGATAATATAGAGATGATAAATAATTTTAGAAGCAAGAAATTATTATATATTCTTATTAATATAGGGCTACTCTTTATAGTTGGTCTACTTGTGTTAAAAACCCGTGATATTAACTCTATGTCAGAAAGCGGATGTTTGTTTTGGATAAAAATATATGGTGTGTGTGGATGGATTTCACTTGGAATTGCTTTGTATTCTTGGACTAAACTTCGCAAAGAATTTATTTGTTTATATAATCTTTTTTTACTATTGTTATATTTATTTACTTATGCACAATGTTTACTATTCGTTTTTGATTTGATTCCTGAAATAATTTCAATATTTCGGTATTCTCCAAAGTGTGACATATTAAATGCGGAAATGTTCACAATACTTTCATTAATATGCTTTCATATAGGCGCTCTTATTTGCTGCAAAAAGCCAAATTTAGATAATTATCATATAATAAAATCTACTAATAACTCGGCTTTAATGAATACTGCTATAAAGAAAGTTGGATTAATATTCCTGGCTTTTTCGGCACCTTCTTTTTTTTACAATTTAGGGAGCGCTATAATCATTTTTTTGACAAAAGGTTATCGTGCTCTTTATGGCTATGACGAAGCATCTGGTCTTTCGTTAAGTGTTCTTGATAAAGTTGTGAATATTACCTCTGACTATTTTATACCAGCTTTGATATGTTTGTTAATTGCCTATAAAAGTTCTAGAAAAAAGAGAAATATAATATTATATCTCCTGTATATTGAGATTGCCATTGGATTATTTCTTGGGGGACGTGGAAATGCTATAGCATTACTATTGATGATTTTAGTAATCCACCATTATACTGTTAAACAAATAACTTTTAGGAAAGCACTTAAATATAGTTTGTATGGTTATTTTTTGATTTCATTTTTAACTGTTATTGCTCAAGTGAGAGGAGAAATGAATCCTTCTATTTTAAAATATATTTTAGTATTTTTTAATTCTTTTGGCAAAGAGAATCTATTTATAACAGCTATTGCTGAAATGGGATTTACTCTTTATCCACTAATAATGATTATGAAAATAGTACCGGTATCATATGGGTTCCTTTACGGTAAAAGTTATTTATATTCATTTACATCAATAATACCAAATCTCGGGTTTTGGGACATCCATCCAGCAACAGTGTATTCGAGAGGTGGAGTTTGGTTAATGGATGTTTTAAATCTTAGTTTTGGACCTGGGTACACTGCATGTGCGGATGCTTTTAGAAATTTTGGATGGTGGGGATTTTGGATCCTAACTCTATTCGGAATGCTCTTCGGAAAGATTTACTCATCGGTCGATAAAAATACTATAAATAATCGACCTGAAATATTTGCAATTGTAATGATTTTTGCGTATTCTACATTGATGTTTGTTAGAGGAGATAATGTTTATCTAGTTAGACCAACTTTTTATATAGTATTACCCATATTTATTATGATTAAATTAATATATAATGGTTTAATAAAAAGTAACAGTATATAATTAAGTTGTAATACCAAGGTATAGTTTGGTAAAGTAATCTATATCAAAAAAGAGATGTTAAACTAAAGCAAATAATCGTTATGAGCCCGAGCTCAAAGAAAAAGTCCTCCGTCTTTATCTGGAAGAAGGTCGTAAAAAGAAAAGCCTCACAGAAGAATTCAATCTTGGAAAAGGTACAATCACATACTGGTTACAGCAATACCCCAAAGAATGCGAAAAAAATCCAACGAACCAAGAAAAAGCGGATGTCTAGGCAGAAACCAAACGCTATTCACATTAATGTTTACTATAAATATTTAGAAAATAAGAGATATGACTATTGTAAAGAAAAAGTCTGTATTCAGCCTATAATTATTGCAAAATATCATCGTGAAGAGGATGTTTTAGGGTATCACAGGATGTATAACTATCTTGAAAATGAAGAAGGGATTGTTCGATCTGTCCTTACCATCCATCACTATATGAAGTAATTATATCTTCGTTCTATTGTTCGAAGAAAAAAGTCTGGGTCTATAAAAGGGACAGCAAATAAAATATTTCCTAATTTATTAAATCGTAAATTTAATTTAGAAAACATAAATACTTTTTGGTGTACCGACTTTTCCTACATGCCTCGACCAAACGGAACAATGAGATACAATTACACCATTCTTTATTTATATAGCCGTGAAGTGATTGCTACGCTAAAAAGCAATCATATTGATGCACAATTAGGAATGGATACATTGCTCATTGCACTAGATCGCCGAAAACCACAAAGGTATTATTTTACACAGAGATCAAGGGTCACAGTATATATCAAAAGATTTTAATTGTTTTTGTAAAAAAATGTGTTCAGCAAAGTATGAGTAAGGCGGGGTGTCTATATAACAATGTAGTAATAGAGCGCTTTTATAATACGTTTAAACATGAATATTTAGATATTCATTATTTTAAGAACACTGATGATTTAGATCAAGGTCTTTATGATTTTGTTTATATAAAATATAATCACATAAGGCCACATCGTTATAATAGTGGTCTTATGCTTTATGCGGCACGGTGTGCTGTATAAAGAAAATGGGAACCTATACCTAGGTGTTACAATAAGGCTTTAAATTAGCAGTATGGAGGAAAATAAGTGGAGCTAAAAACCATTTTGGGAGTAACATCTTTCAGTTATTCTATTGAGAACTCTAGACTGTTTGGAGTTGTAGAGTTTAATGAAACCGGTAACGGAATCAGCCTAGAAAAGAAACCTTAGGATACTAAATCTCATTATATATTTATTGTTTTATATTTTAAAAAATTGCCAAAGGAGAGTAACAAAACATGAAAACAATCTTAATTACAGGAGCTGCAGGCTTTATAGGGTCTAACCTATCCAGGGCTTTAGTTTCAGAGAATAAAATCATCGGATTTGATAATGTCAATGATTATTATGATGTGAATTTAAAGGAATATCGTTTAGCTCAACTGAACAATCATCCAAATTTTACCTTCATAAAAGGGGATTTAGCAGACAAACAAGCGGTTAATGCTATCTTTGAACAGTACAAACTAGATATTGTGGTTAACTTAGCAGCACAAGCTGGGGTGCGTTATTCGATTGATAATCCACAAGCATATATTGATTCTAATATGATCGGTTTTTTTAATATTTTAGAAGCTTGTCGCAATTATCCAGTAGCACATTTAGTTTATGCTTCTTCTTCCTCTGTTTACGGGTCAAATAAAAAGGTGCCTTATTCGGTTGAGGATAAGGTGGATAATCCTGTATCTCTTTATGCAGCAACTAAGAAATCCAATGAGTTAATGGCGCATGCCTATTCTAAATTGTATGATATTCCAGCTACAGGCCTTCGTTTCTTTACGGTTTATGGACCTGCTGGAAGACCTGATATGGCCTATTTTAAATTCACGAATAAATTAGTCAAAGGTGAAAAGATACAAATCTATAATTTCGGTGATATGTATCGTGACTTTACCTATATTGATGATATTGTAACAGGCGTCATCAATGTAATGAATAAAGCACCAGAACCCAATGAAGAGGGTGTAAAATATAAAGTTTATAATATTGGCAATAATAATCCTGAAAGTTTAATGGACTTTGTCAATACATTAGAAGAAAAATTAATGAAATATGGGATTATTGATACAAAGGCAGAGAAAGAATTATTA
>JBAYAL010000222.1:0-3911 GCA_041669825.1 Eubacteriales bacterium
CATGTCCATTAATTGATACTTTAGTGATGAACTTCCTGAATTAATTACGAGAATTTTCACTTTTTGACAGCTCCTTTTCTTTCTTTTCCACCATTTCTTACTACCAAATTAAAAAATAACTAAAAGTGCTTCATTCTCAATTGCTCTACAAATACCCAAAATATCTTTCCCTTTACATTACCATAAAAGTAATTTATCTTTTTTCTAGTTTCTCATAACAAGAGTCTAACATAATTTAATGACTTTTTAAACATTCAATTTGTTTTTACGGAATATATCCCTTAATTTTCTTTTCTCAAGAATGTTCAGAGCATTAGATTCATATAAATTTAACTATGATTGAACTTGAATGAAAATATTTACTAAAAATACAAAACCGTGTAACAGACTAAAATATAGGAGGGTTGTTTATTGAAAATACTTTTGCGCACCCTTCCTTTTCTACTCTTAGCATTAGCTATGTTTTATTATCCTCAGGAGGTTCTTTATTCAGCTACAAATGGTATTTCACTGTGGTGGAATTATATTTTACCTGCACTTTTTCCCTTCTTCATTGTTTCAGAACTTTTGTTAAAGCAAGGATTCGTTAGCTTTCTAGGCGTTCTTTTAGAACCACTAATGCGTCCTCTTTTCCATCTTCCAGGTAAAGCCGCCTTTATAATTGCCATGACCCATACTTCTGGCATCCCAATCGGAGCAGTTCTTACATGCCAGATGCGAAAAGAAGGAGAACTAACCAAAACAGAAGGAGAACGCCTTCTGGCTTTCACTTGCAATCCCAGCCCTGGATATATGTTTGGTGCTGTAGCATCCGGTATGCTAGGTAACCCTGCCTTAGGCATTATTATCGTAGGCTCAGTATATCTATCAAATTTTCTAGTAGGAATAGCCTTTCGCTTCTACAATTACACACCTACTAAAAAAGCAAAAAAACCTATTTCTCCAAAAAATGCCTGGCTAGAACTAAAAAGAGCCCAATTAAAAAACAAAAAACCAATTGGGGAAATGCTTAGTGAAGCGGTTCGCAACAGTACTGAAACAATATTATTAGTAGGAGGTTTTATTGTATTTTTTGCAATTATTGTTCATCTAATGAAAATTCTATACATTACAGCAGCTATAGCCAAAATCATTAACATTCTATCCTTAAATCTTATCCCAATAAAAGGTGCCTCTGCTTTAATCGAAGGAATTATGGAAACCACTCTTGGATGCAAAGCTGCAATTACAGCATTTTCCTCTCTCAATCAAGTAATAGGACTTCTAGCCTTTCTTTTGGGGTGGGGCGGAATTTCAGTATTTGCTCAAGTTGCAAGTTTTACTGCTTCTACCGATTTGAAAATTCTTCCATTTATTATTGGAAGAACAATTCATGCCTTTCTGGCCTTGATAATCAGTCAAATACTACTTTTTTTCAGCGAAGTTCCCGCTACAATTATCAATATTCCATATATGGCAAATTCTAACCCATGGCTTTACAGCTTAAGAATAAGCTTCCTATATTTTCTTGCCACAACTTCAATATTGCTTATGTTTTCTCTTTTTTCACGTATCATATTCAATAAAACAAACTAATTACTATCCCTCATCTATCTTCTTAATTCTTTCGTCCCATCGAGCCATTGCCGTCAATTCTTCTCTGCTTTCTTTCAAAGATTTAATAGTCTGTCCCAATTTAGATTCTAAATCATAAAGCAAATCATCAGAATATTTAAGTGCTCCCAGCTTTACTTCTTTAGAATATTGTTGAGCTTTATGTACCAACTCCTCAGCATAATCCTGAGATTCTTTAGTAATTTCATCTGCATAAATTTGGGATTCTTTCACTATTCTATTTTCACTTATCATTCTTTCTGCCTGTTTTTCAGATTGTTCAATAATATTTTGTCCTTCTTTCCTTGCGTTCCCAATAATACGATTTCTATCTGCAAGAAGAGAATTAGCTTCTCTGATTTCTTCAGGAAGAACCGCACGAATGTTTTCAAGAATTTCCAGAACAAAATTTTCATCAATCATTACCTTACCCGTAAGTGGAACTTTCGTCCCTCTATCAAGAAGTTCTTCCAGCTGTTCAATTAAATTGTACAACTGATTTTCCAATGCAAACCCTCCCATTTTATTCCTTTCCTTGAAGAAACCAAATTTTAGTATCTCCATATTCTTTTATGATTCTAATTTCCAAGGGATTTATATCTTCAGCTAAGCTTTCATCAACAGCCGTTTCCACTACAATTACTCCTGTGGGAGTTAACATATTATGTTCTATTATTTGCAATAAAGCCTTGTCTACCATCCCCTGACTATAAGGGGGATCAAGGAATATCAAATCAAATTTCAAGTCAATATTATTCTTTAAGAATCGAAATGCATCTTCTTTATATACTATAGCTCGACTAGGATCACTTAAAAATTTCAGATTTGTCCGAATAACTTCTACTGAATTATGATTTTTTTCTATTAACCAAACCTTATCACTACCTCTAGAAAGTGCTTCTAAAGACAAATTACCCGTACCTGCAAATAAATCTAGAACTTTTGTGCCAGAAATCTTGTTTCCAAGAATATTAAATATTGCACCCTTTACCTTATCAGCTGTAGGGCGAGTATTCATTCCTTTTACAGTTTTTAATCTTCGACCCTTAAATTCTCCTGCTATGATACGCATTTGATTTTCCCACCTTGCAATCGAAAATCAAGATTACCTTCTTGTTTCAATACTCTTTCAAAAGTTTAAGGCCTTTTTGTTTAATTTAATACCTTTTTATTCTACGTAATTAATTACTCAATCTAGTAAATCTTCTAAACTTCATTAATTTAAAAATACCTTTATAATGAATCTTTTTAGACAAATATAAGTTTTTTTAAACAAATGTAAGTTTTTTGATAAATGTGTAAAAATTATTTGATATTGAAGTTTACACATTTCAATTATATCATAATTAGTCCCATATTTAACATAAAACAAATGTATATGAATATTTAAAAAGAAACATACTATAACGAGTTTCAAATAAAATTTTCAACCTTCTCATCACAGTCCCTCATCGAAATCCATTTTTAATCGGCCGCGCGGCCGCTTTTTTTTGAAGGAGGATACATTCAATGAATAAATCAATACTATATCAAAAATACAATATCAATGTTGATCTAGCCGTTGAAGCCCATGACCTTTTAAGAGGAGAAACAGATCAAGAAATTCCTGGCGTAATAATGAAAAAGGAAACCTTTGAACATGCCTCAATCACTAAAATACAAATTACTGATAAAAAAGGCGAAAAAGAAATGGGCCGTCCTATAGGAAATTATATAACTTTAGATGTTCCAGAGATTAATCAAAACGATTATGAAATCCATAAAAATATTTCTCAATCCCTCTCTGACGTCCTGATTGAACTACTTAATTTAAAAGAGGATACAAGCATAATGATCGTTGGTCTGGGAAATTGGAATGCAACCCCTGATGCTCTTGGCCCAAAAGTTGTCAACAAAACTATGGTCACACGCCACTTATTTCATTATACACCAGAAGACATGGAAGGAAAGATGCGGAAGGTCTGTGCCATTGCTCCTGGCGTCCTAGGTCTTACGGGTATTGAAACTGCCGAAATAATAAAAGGACTAGTAGATCATGTCAAACCTGATTATGTAATTGCTATTGATGCTTTAGCTGCAGGTTCCCTAGAAAGAATTGGAACTACAATTCAACTCTCTGATACTGGAATTAACCCAGGTTCAGGCATAGGAAATCACAGAAAAGCCTTAAACGAAGAAACTCTAGGGTGCAAAGTAATTGCCATTGGAATTCCCACTGTAGTAAATGCAGCAATAATTGCCCATAAAACAATCGAAGGAATGTTGGAACATATGGAATCCGAACCATCACTTGCTAAAATATATTCTAATGAAAATGA
>JBAYAL010000223.1:0-3899 GCA_041669825.1 Eubacteriales bacterium
TAAAAAGTAAACTTTTTGGATATAAAAAACAAGAAGTAACTGAATATATTGAGAAACTTATTGTTTATCATGAAAGTGAAATTATTTCATTGGATAAAGAACTAAGAGAATTGCAAGAAGGCAACACGATACTCGAAAATGAGTTAAAAAAGTTGTCAGAAGATCTGAAATATTTAAACACTGTAAAAGGTTGGGATTTGTCTGGACAAAAAATAGCTAAGACTGCAAAAAATATTATTATAGAAGCAGATGAGGATATAGCTAAAATAATCGATGACGGTAACAAAGATATGGCTTTAATCCATAAGAAAATAAAAGTGATTGAAAATGAGATTAAAGAAGCAAAAACATATATTAAAACTGAACTTGCTCAGATAATACAAGTTATAAAAGCTAGCAATTTTAAATTAACTGATAACGGAACACTTGCAGAAGGTCAGATAATTATTGCTGACAAGTTAAATGAAGGTGAAAATAGAAAGCTTCAGTTAGAGATACTTGAAAACAAAATGATCGCTGAGATAGCAAGTGTTGAAGATAAAGGGAAAGAACAAATCGGTTATGAGTTGATTTATGGAAAAAAAAATAAAATGGAAAAAAATGTTGGCGATAAAAAAAATGGGGACAAATTGGCAAATGAAATAGAGAGTGGAACTGATGTTTTATCAACTGATGAGTTAAGGATGAAAATTGATTTGATGCGTTATAGATATATTATTGGGAAAATAGCTGGTGAAGATATAATGGATGGTTCGAAAAATATTATTGTTAAGAAAAATGAACCAATTACTTCAATAGTAATGGAGGCTGCCCATAGAGAAGGCAAGCTTTCGGAGTTGATTATTAATATGATAATTCCTGGAATGGATGAATAAAATGATATCTTTAAATAATCAAGTTAATACAACACAAATAGAGGATTTGAATCAACTAGCTAATATTGTCGTAAAAAAAAGCGTTAACATTCTTGATAAATATGAAATAGTGGCAATCTTAGAATCTATTGGTTGGAATGACAACATGGCCAGAGAAAGGTTTGGGTATAATGACCTGTTTTCGCTTTCAGAATATATCTGGCAGATGATAAATAGGGATATGATAATTACCCCAGTAATAGAAAAGGAAAAGGTATCACGGTTTAAATATTATTTTAGGTTGTTTAGGAGTTTCTTAAGAGGGATGATTTTTGTCTTACCCATGGCCATTTCTGTTTTATCTATGTTAACCCTTAGGTTTTCGCTCTGGTCTTATGAAAATTTTTCTTTATCTATGGCAACGAGTATCTCCATTGGGACGATTATGAGTTTTATGGTCGTGGGAGGATTTACCCAAGCGATAGCGAGGCGTGGATTCTTGTATCTTGGACAAAACCTTGTGTATATGGCAAGAAAAACAGTTCTGTATTTTGTTAGGATTGGTTTTATTACAGCTGTTGTCGTTACAATATCATTTCTTATAGTTAATTGGACATTTGCTATTTATCCTTGGCAGATGGGCTCGATTATCATTCTGTATTTTTTCTTTCTTACAAGTATTTGGCTATCAGTTACTATAATGTATATTTTGCAGAAGGAACTTATATTTACTGGATTGATTACGGCGGGTATAGCAATAGTGTTTGTTTTATTCATATTGATTGGTATTAACATTGTTTATTCTCAGCTTATAGCTCTAACTATAGTTACTATTCTCGGTCTTATTTTTTCAGGGTATTATTTTCAAAGGACTGGGAAAGAAACAGAAAATGGTATGGCACCTGCTCTGCAGAGAAAATCTGTAATGATATATTTAATTAGGCCGTATTTCATGTATGGTTTTCTCTATTTTACATATCTTAATCTCGACCGTTTAATAGCTTGGTCGACAGATAATATATATATGCCTTATTTTATTTGGTTTCGTGGAGAATATGAATTAGGGCTTGATTTTGCCTTATTAGTACTTATGCTTCCAATGGGTTTGATAGAGGTGGTAGTAAATGAGATTATGCTTAAATTGTTGATTGATCAAAAAAAATATTCTATTAAAAATATTGGAGACATGAATAAATCATATCTGCATTACTATAAGAAAAGAGTGTTCCAAGTAAGTGCTTTTTGTGCAGTCAATGCTTTGGCAATATATTTTTTAATTAGATATTTAGATTTAAACAATGTAATTCATTTGGTAGTGATAGGGAATAGGGTGACTCATTTTGTTTTAATAATAGGAATTATTGCTTACTCTGTTTTAACTTTATGTTTAATGAATGTTTTAGTACTGTTCAGTCTTGCTCAGCCCAAAATAATTATGAGGTCTATGCTTATAGCTACTTTAGTGAATGCTTGTAGTGGTTTCGTTTTTAGTCGCTGGGTTGAATATAGTTGGGCTGTTTTAGGATTATTGTTAGGGGCAATAGTGTTTTTCTATTTTTCTTACAAGGGCATACGAAAAGTTATTAAAAATTTGGATTATTATATATATTCTGGTCAATAAGCAGAATAGGAAAAAGGAGAATTTTTAAATTGCCGATTGAACATCAAATTTTTAATTTAATTAAATTTGCAAGTTCTTTTGTATTTCTTTTTATGATTTATCCATTTGCTGTTTTTAGAGAAAAAGGTGATTTCGTTGAACGCTTTTTCTCGGGATTTATAAAAATGGTTTTTGTTTTTATAGTTTTTGGTTATGTTTTTGTAGTAATAAATCTTTATGAATTTTTATCTTTGTTCATAATGTTAGTTTTTTTTGCGGTTTTTTGGAATAGACGAGTTATTAATCATGGTAGAGAAAAAGGTGATACTAGCCTCAAAATATCGCTTATTCTATATGATATAGCAGATGGTATTTTTGTTCCCCGAAAATGGCTTAAGAATAAGTATAAATATTATTTTCAGTGTGCAAAGAGTCAAGTAAGATATTCAAAAGATAAGATTTATGTTGTTATATTATTGTTTGTTGTTTTAGGAACAGCTTATTTGAGATTTAAAGATCCTTTAGCTCACGCAGCTCCAGGTCTTTCAGATGCTTCAGTTACACTTGCTTGGATGAAATATATTAAAGGAAGAATATTATTTCACGATGGAATATATCCTCAAGGTTTTCATATTTATCTTGCGACTCTTCAGGAATTTGCTCGTAGTGATGCCATATATATTTTGAAATATGCAGGACCTTTAAACGGTGTTTTGACTACTATAGGGATATATTTTTTGGTATTTAAATTTTCTTCTAACAAAATGGCAGGGATACTGGCAGCTTTTAGCTATGGAATATTAGGCCCATTTTTACCCTTAGGGTGGACAAGGCAGGCTTCTACCAATTCCCAGGAATTTGCGATGGTGTTCTTAGCGCCTGTATGGTATTTTACAGCCAGATATTTGGAGACAAAGGAGAAAAGACTCTTAGTGACTGGTTTTGCTGGTTTTGCAGTTATTGGTTTTATACATACTCTTGTCTGGGGATTTATGGTAATAGGTGTCGCTATAATGATATTCATATCAGTTTTGTCAAATTTTCGTACTAACATTAAGTCATGTCTTCAAATAATATTGGCCGGGGTAATAACATCAGTGCTAACTATGTTGCCTTTATTATTTGGATTTGTTGCGGGAACAGAGCTACATTCGTCATCTTTGCAATATTTAACTACTAGTATGCTGGCAGAAATTACGAAGTTAAGCTATTTAGATTATGCTGCTGTAATTGGAACTATTATATATTTATTATATTTAACAATTGAAAAAATTAAAGGGAAAATATTGGGATCTAAGCCTTTTATAGTTTTGCTTTGCTTTGTTTCTCTGTTCGCGTACGCGTATTTAGGGTGGTTGACTCAAAATGCACTTTTGGCAGGTAGGACAGGGATACTCTGGTCTGTGGTAGTTAGTATTTCAATAGGGATGGGCTGGGACGCCTTA
>JBAYAL010000224.1:0-3899 GCA_041669825.1 Eubacteriales bacterium
GGTAAAGAGATCACAGTACTAGAGAAGGTACAGAATGAGAAATTTCCTAAGGGGGTAGTAACAAAATGCGATTTTTGTTCTGATCGTCTGGCAGAAGGTTTACAACCTGCTTGTGTGGCAACATGCCCTGCCCATGCTCGAATTTTCGGTGATCTTGAAGATCCTGTTAGCGAAATTAATCAATTAATCGGAAAAAGAGCTGGGGAACCTATGAATGCACACGTAGGCACAAAACCATCAGTATATTATTTACCAAGATAGGAGGGATAGATAGTATGAATATAAATTCACGTACAATGTCAGCAGTACCTAAACCAGTATTTGGAATTAGTGCCGTTTTGGCTGTGGTCGGATTAGCTGTTTGGATATTACAGCTTAGCAAGGGACTGGGAATATCAGGACTTAATCAGAATGTTGTTTGGGGAATGTATATTGCAGGCTTTTTCACTGCAGCTAGCGCAGGTGCTGGAGCTCTTGCCCTAAGTGGAATAGCAATTTTTTGCAAAGATTCTTTTGATTCCAGAGATAGATTTAGTCTGTTAAGTATCGCCCTTTCGTGTTTCATAGCTGCAGGTATATTGGTAGCCATGGACATAGGTAAAATAAGTAATATTTTTAGTATGATCTTCAGTTTTAATTTATCATCATCTATGACCCAAGATTTCTGGGCATTGACTATATGTGTGCTGGTAACTCTATGGGGACTGCTGAAAGTTAAATCTGTAAAACCAAGTTCAATATTTGGTATAGTATGTATCATAGCTTCATTGGGTCTTATTACAGTTGAAGGGTTAATGCTCTCGGGAATAAGTGCCCATGCATACTGGGGAAGTGAAACAGTTGCAGCATTTATGATAAGCATGGTAGTTGCAGGTTCCGCAGTTTCACTGTTAGTATTAAAAGGTAAGGCAAGAGACCTTGCGAAAAAGTATATGGTTATTGGACTAATAGCATCAGCACTGCTTACTTTTGGTGAAATTCTTACCCTAGGGGCATCTTCTGAAGTATCCACTACTTTGGAGTTAAGTACCACTTTGTTCGGTTCCGCAAGTATATATTTCTGGATATATGTTATAGCCGGATTAGTTGTTCCATTGGTTCTGCTTGCTAAATTACAGGATTCTAATGGATTACGGTTAGTAGGCATACTAGCGGTTTTAGGTGTACTTGCTGAAAAATTATGGATACTAGTAGTAGGTTTTGAACTACCTTTGGTTGCGATTCCGGGAATAGAATCCTATTATGTTTCTGTAGCCGAATTTTTTGCAGTAATAGGAATGGCTGGCTTAGGTGTGGTAGCTTATGCTGTTATAGTTGGAATTTTTGGTAATGATTCGTTACAGAAATCAGCTAATATGGACATCCAATTGTAAATAAGAAATAATAGATAAAAATATGAAGAATTTCTGATAGTAAAGGTATACTCAAGAAAACACGTGTTGTTTTTAATATTGATTAAATAAATTGGTAGATAAATATTCTATACAACTAATTTTCTTGTTGCATCTTTTTTAGACATGCTGCACAATCTTTTTCAAGGTTGTACAGCATGTCATTTTATTTTGTAATCAACAAAATAACTACTATCTCATACCCTTTTAGATATTAAACAATAAACTTTTTAACAAAAAAGTGTGATAAGAACACTAATAAGCGTTATGCTGTCTTACGTTTAATTTAATGGATACAGACAGTTAAAGAATATAACTAAATTATTAAGATTCATTGCTGCTTTATTGTCATAGTAAAATTATTAGAATTTTTGTAAGTGGAATTTATTGTAATACATACAATAAAGGGATGTATTGTATATTCGAACCAGTATTTGATATAATATCACCTACTGTTGCAGTGATTATTTTAGCAATAGCCTTAATTATTTTTGACCTTGGTAAACTTCTTAAATTAGGAAAGGATCTTGCCTAGGGATAAAGGAGAACATATTGACTCCATTTTGTAATTTTTACGGATTTTTGAAAGTAGCTGCCACAGAATGAGTGCACTAAACATCATCTTATGACTGCCCCTTTACTTTATTAACATGTTGCTATATTATACTAACTTATTTTTAATAGATAACATTAAGACAATTAGTTTCGCCTCTTACAATTACCCCATCAATTTCTCCCATATTTCTAAAGAATCAGGTCCTTGAAATATTTCAGCTGCACTCTTCTTCACTGCATCATAGTCTTCTTCAAATTTTAACAGTATATTTAAGGCATGTCTGACTTTAATATCAGATGAAACATTGCCAAAATTAAGTACACAGGCCTGGCAATAAGCAATCATTATATCAGCTCCTGCTTCAGCTGCTTCTTTTAATCCCTGAAGTTCATGTTCTTTGGACCATTCTGGTTTAAAATGTCCAAGTTGTCCGCTACTTCCACAACAAATAGAATCAATTCCTTTGTGCTTCATTTCCACCCTTTGACAACCTGCGCTATCAAGCGCCTCTCTGACTTGTTTTGCAAAAATACCTTCAAATCTATCTGGACAGGAATCGTGTACAGCATATTTGCAATTATCCTCCTGATTAAAAACAAAATAGTCTTTTAGCACTTCATATACTGTTAAAAGTTCAATATCTTTAAATGCTTCATTTTTTTTGAATTGATAATAGCAATTTGGGCAAGCAATAATTAATCGTTTAACACCTAATTGTTTTATCTTTATAAGTAGGTTTTCTTTCATTTTATCTCCCCTTTCAGGGAGTCCAATCTGATACATAGGCAATCCGCAACATTCAGTAAATAATACTGGGTTTGAATACGTTTTTGATATTGAATTATATATTTTCTTAGTTAGTCCTGGAGAATAAGTCATCATCGTACAACCTGGGAAAAATCCTGTATCAGCCGGTAATGACAAATTACATTCAGAATAGTCAACACCATAATAATCTCTGAAAATACTCATTACATTTACTGAACGATCAGGGAAAAGATAACAGTATTCATTTACATCGATTTCTTTCTTTGCCACCGCTTCTACTCTTCTTTTTTCAAACATCCTATAAGGACTCAGTCCTTCAGGACAAACTGCTTCACACTTACCACAAAGTGCACAAGAAAAGGCCTCATCAACAGTAAGCCCTCTGGAAGCAATTTGTCCTGGGGTTTCATTTATTTCAGTTAGTATGCGACAACTTTCTGAACAACTTCCACAACCAGTACAATGCTCAATTAATTCTTTTTCCCAATCTCTTTTTTCATTGTTCATTTAAAACATCTCCTTAATACATTCCTTTATAAATTTCAGCATTAAAAATAATACCAATAGATTGCATACTATCATTTAATTATTGTAGCTATTTACATACGCAAAAATCATACCATACAAGAAGTCCCCAATACATCAAATTTACATGTATAAGAATTTTCACTTAAATTAATAATCTACACATTATAACACAATTTAACTTTTTTATTAAAACTAGCTCTTTCAAAGATGAATAACTCTGATAACTGAGTAAAACAAGAGTTCTCATTGTTTCATTTTCTCTAATGTAGACTTTATCTACATTAGAAACAATATATAAAGGTACGTATTGTTTAAAGTACTTATTCTTAGGCATATTTATTTTTTTTCACGTTGGCATATTTATTGCAAATGTAAATAATGCAATCAAAATTAACTAATTGGATAGGAGGAATATTCAAAAATGTGCTTTAGACCACCAACTGCTCAAAAACCAAAGAAATGTCCGAATTGCGGTACCCTAAATCCTGCGTCAAGTAAAATTTGCAGAAAATGCAAGACAGATCTTACCGAACCCACTAAATAAAATAGAAGTATTCTAAATTATATATCATTTTATCAATTTGATTAAAATAATATCCTTTATTTTGCTAATTCTTGTATTTTGTGCAATTAGTTTTTGTCAAATCTAGATCTTA
>JBAYAL010000225.1:0-3886 GCA_041669825.1 Eubacteriales bacterium
CCCCCTGTGTCACCCCTGTGTCACCCCAATGGTTTTAGTTATGATGATGACGGGCACCGTAATAGGCTTGATAGATTCACTTTAGGGAAGAGATGAGAACCAAAGTCTTTTGTTGTGTTATCACAGGTGGCGCCAATCTAATTTGATTCATTGGTAACGACAATTTTAACCCTTTTTTTAAATTTTTTGTCCTAACTGAAAGCTGGGTAATAGAGTTAAGAAAGCAGTAATGGAAATGGTTGAATATACAATAAAGGTTATTTGATAGATAGGTTGAATAGGTAATAAAATTCAGCAATTAAAAAATACAAAAAACGGAGGAAAATATGAAAATTGTTCAAAAAAGTTTAGTATTAATGGTTTGTTTGGTATTGGTTATGAGTATAGTAGCTTGTGGGAATAAAGATGCTTCGAAAGACACACCAACCACAAATCAAGACGTCAAAAAAACAGATACTAAGGAAAATGTAATTTCTAATAAAAAAGAAGAGCTTACGTATAGCATCACCGATGAGACATATACAGAAACGGGGATCACCATAAAATTTCCACAGCTATCCAAAGCAAACGATCCTATCATAGCGGATTCAATCAATAAAGCAATACAGGAAAATATTAAGGAAATATTAGGTTCGCTTAGAAGTGAGGAAGACGGACTAGGTGCGTTTACCTTGGATTTGAACTACGAAATAGCAGGGTATGGCAATAAAGTATTTGCTATTTCCTATCAGGGATATGCACATTATGTACAAGGTGCATATCCTACAAACGTCTATTATACCCAGAATATTGTCATGAAAGATGATGTTCATGCCATTGCATTAAAAGATATTTTTATGATTAATGATGCTTTTGTTGAACAATTCAAATCAGGAGTGTACTCTACATCAAGAACAGATTTAGACCTAGAGAAATCTGGAGTTAATCCGAAAGAAGTTATAGAAGGACAATATTCTAATCAAGAATTGATCAGTCTCTTCCAAAGCGCAGAGGCCACGTACAAACTGACAGAAAACGGAGTCGTTGTAAGTGTAGAGGTCCCTCATGCTCTTGGCGATCACCTTGAGATGGCGATCAATTATGACAATATCGAAGCTAATATGATTAAAAGCAGCCCAGTGTGGCAGGACTATCAATTTATTGTTAACTAATTTGGGAGAATGGCTATAACCTTGAGCGTTGTTTGACTAAATTGTCTGACGTAAGAAAATAAATTGTAAATTACATTTCAAGACGTTTAACTGACATTTCATGCAGATATCAGTTAATTTTAATAATTTATGTTATAGTAAAAAAACGAGAAAATATATAAGGAGGTTTATTATGAAAAAAATTATTTCTATAACCATGACATTATTGCTCTTGTTATCAATTACCCTCACAGGTTGTTCTTCAAATTCAGTTAAGGATACAAGTGCCACTGCTGATAATATTGCTTATGCAATAACTGAAAATCAATATAGAGAAACAGACAATCTATCAGAAGCAGTTAAAAAAGAATTCGGTTCTCAGGCAACAATCGCTGACTGGTCTGATATAAAAAAAGACTATGGGGATAATATTGAAGAGTTTATTAAAGAAATTGGATTTAAATATGGAGAAAACGAATCTGTTTTTGTAACAAACGAGGGCCAAGAATCTTGGAAAGATAATAGACATTACTTTATTACTAGATTTGATGGAACTGTTCCCTCAGGATACTTGGTTCATGAACAGATTCAGAAAAACGTTATTGTCCTAGGTTCTTGGGTTGATATAAATTACAAAATTCTTGTGAAGACCAATGAATCTTTATAATCAATGTTACGTAAGTTCTCAATATGCTAGTGTTTGTGAACCTATGTTAACTAAGAGAAAACACCTCCATGAGACCGAGGAGTGGAGGTAGTAGATAGTAAAAATTCAAAAGCTTTAAGCAACATTTACGGCTTAGCTCTGAAATTCAATAGGAGCTAGGTCGTTTAGTTTTGTTATTTACTTATTTGTATAGGTCTAAATTTGTTAATAGCTGCTCTTAGAAAACAAATAATTAAATACAAAGCTGAAATCACTGGATAGGGGAAGGTGTATTCTTTTTTAAGGAGAATTACATAATTAAGAGATTAATTGATAATGTAACTAAATTAAAGGATATGAGGCGGAGAAATTTATACTGAGGCTAAATTGCTGACCAGATTGCTGTATAGGGAATGATTCAATATTGCTTTCAATAAATAATAATTTGATGTTTTGGTCAGCTTTATTGGTAATCTTGTAGAGATGATAACCTTTGTAAGGGGAGTTTGCTTACTATTTATTTACACTCTTTAAATTAAAGATACGATATTGACTTAGTAGCAAAACCACGTTTTAATAGTGATTGTACAAAAAAATCAAAGTATGCCTATGAATTTTTGGAGGAAAACAAATTGAAGCGATTAGAGTTGCTTTTAATGGAAGAAAATTTTATTAACTTAGATGAAGTAAGTAATTTTTTGTCAATATCAACAGCTACAGCAAGAAATTGGATTAAAAGCAAAAAAATCAAACCAATAGAAGTTTCAGGGCATGAAATGCTTTTTGTTAAAGACGAAATCGAATTACTATTAGATAACATAAAGAGTGGGAAAGTGGCAAGGCTTAAAAGTCGTCGGAACAAGACTCATGTTTCTGGGGTATTTATCCCTAAAACATACATACAAAGCAAAGATGGGATAGACACCGTAGAGAAAATTATCGTTCAACTGAAAAATATAGATTTACCATCAGATTATGAACGAATAATTTTATCGGAGTATGCATTAAAACTGCTAGCAAGCCGTAAAATGATATCTGGTAATTCTAATAGGTCTAAATGCTTGCTGGAAAATTTCATTAAACATAAAGAGTTTTTTGGTAACTACGCTAAACTAATTGATGATGTTTTAGCGGATATTACTCAAATAGAAAATAAAATTATAAAATTAGAGCCAGCCTTATGTAATCCAATAGATTTTTCAGAAGATCAAGATTTTCTAGGATTACTTTCTATGTCAGTGCAATCTCTTGGAGAACGTAAATCAAACGGGGTGTATTACACTCCGTTAAAAGTGGTCAAGGATGCATTCAATAATCTGGGGATCATAAACAAAAACATAAAATTAGTTGATCCTTGCTGCGGTACGGGAAATTTTTTAATGCGTGCCTATCAATATGTCCAAAACTTAGAAGGAATTTATGGTTTTGATATTAGCTCGTTAAGTATATGTATTACTAGAATAAATATGGCTTTAGTAACTAAAACTGAAAATATAGATTTACTTTACAGAAACTTTTTATGTAAAGATGCCCTGCTAGACGAAAAAACATTAGATTTTGATATTGTTATTGGAAATCCTCCTTGGGGATTCCATTATAGCGAAGAGGAGCAGACAGCATTAAAAAAACGGTATCTTTCAGCCCAAGCTAGAACCGTTGAGTCATTTTGCGTATTTACGGAGTGGGCCTTAAAGGCAATACTACAAAATGGCATTGTTTGCCTTATTTTGCCACAAGCAATGTTAAATGTAAAAATCCACCAACCGATACGCGACTTTTTATTAAATAATTGTCATTTAAAGCGGATTAGGTACTGGGAAAACATTTTTGATGGGGTACAATGTCCTGCGATGACTCTTGTGTTTGAAAAAAATTCAGATAGTTTCAATACTCGAGGAATGGAAGTTATTACCGATAAAAGAAATTTTACAATAAAAGAGAGAAGAAATTTAAATAGAAGTAACTGGTACTTTGATTTAACAGATGAAGAAATGGTGTTGAATGGAAAAATAGAATCATCTGTTCCGGTTGCATACTTAAAAAATAATGCGGATTTTGCACTTGGTATTGTGACTGGTGATAATTCAACCTATATTTCAAATGCCCGATC
>JBAYAL010000226.1:0-3882 GCA_041669825.1 Eubacteriales bacterium
AACCCTGTATATATTTATAATATATAATATATAATATATAATATATTATATGTAAAAATATTATTTAATTTTATTTTTTATGCATATATTTCACTGGATCTTATTACATTATATTAGAAATTTTCAACATGTAAAGTATATATTTGATTATAATTATACATTTCGCAATTTTCTATAAAATAAGCATCCATTATATAAAGCTCTTTTTTTTGTATCATAAACTTACAAATGCGAACTTCTAAAAGCCAACTGTTGCTATATAATGATAATCATTGTTTGGGATATTATACTTCATTATATTTTAGTTATAATATATTCCTACCAAACAGACATGGAGCCCTAAAAACTAAATAGGATACTAAAAAGGAAAGTTGACAAAAAATAAAGAAAAATTAAAGAACTGAACAAATTTAATAATCTATTCAGCCCTTTAATTCCATTTTTTTATAACGTACAATTGTAATACAATAGTTAACACAATAGTTGAATCAACTCTATTTATTATTTACTCTTTACTATCATATTTAATTCTTTGGCTGTATGAACAGGTTCCTGACAAGCAAAATTTTTGCAAATATATGCTGTAGCCTCTTCTCCAGCTGAATAATGATTTAATCTCTCTGGAATCTTGGTATCTTTTTCTTTATACACTACCGTTAAAAATGGTTTGAAATAACCAAATACAGTTTTTTGCATTTCTTTCATACTTTCTGTCTCTAGTTTTCCAGCCAGGATTAATTCCTCACTATCTGAGATCAACAACTGCAGTGCTTGCAGAAATGCAGTATGCCCAAAAGGCTGTTCTTCCAAATCAGCTTTGAAAGCATTTATCTGCTGTTCAGCAAGCTTTTTCCATCTATCTTCTCCTGTAATCTTCCAAAACTTAACTAGATTTGAGGCACTTATAGAATTCCCAGATGGCATAGCACCATCATACATTTCCTTAGGTCTTATAATAAGCTCTTCTGCATCACTGCCTGTAAAATAATATCCACCATTTTTACTATCCCCAAAAAGCCTTTCCTGCTGTTCCTGTAGACCCAAAGCTTTATCTAGATACTTACTCCGGCCAGTGGCCAAATAAAGCTCCAGTAATCCAAATATCATAAAAGCATAATCATCAAGATATGCCAGGTATTCTGCTTCTCCATCTCGGAAACGAGCAAGAAACCGTCCTTCACTATTACACATCTTATCAAATACGAAGTTAACTGCTCTATCTGCCTGTTCAATATATTTTTTTGAATCCTTATCCGAAATAAGAACCTGAGCACCCTTGGCCAACGCAGCAATCATTAAACCATTCCAGGACATAAGAATTTTATCATCTTTAAAAGGATGAATCCTTTTCTCTCTCTCCACAAACAGCAAATTTCTGCAGTAATCCATTATTTTCCCTATTTCCAAAAATGACATTCCAAGCTTTCTTCCTATCATCTCCCCATTTTTAAGCAATCGACAAGGGATACTATTCCCTTCATAATTACCTTCTCTGGTTATTCCATACATTTCACAGAACATCTCTATTACTTTTTCTTTTGTATCGCTTATTAATACTTTATTATTTTCTAAATATTCGCCTAGATATTCATGTAAAAATTTATCCTCTAGCCTACACTTCAGCAACTTCTGTACTTCATCAAGAGACCAGACATAAAATTTTCCTTCAACTCCCTCAGAATCTGCATCTTCCGCACTATAAAAACCACCTTCTGCTGAAGACATATCCCTCAAAATATATTCGAAAATCTCCTTAGCCGTAAATGCATACCTCTCTTTTCTGGTTTTTTGGTAAGCTTCAAGATATGCATAGGCTATTGTAGCATTATCATAAAGCATCTTTTCAAAATGAGGAACTAGCCAATACCTATCGGTACTATAACGGGTAAACCCAAAACCGATATGATCGTATATTCCTCCATCCACCATACTATCAAGAGTCTTTTCTACAATATGCTGCGATTCATTTTCCCCATAGCGCATTAAAAAGCCAAGACTATGCACAGAAGGAAATTTAGGTGCATTACCAAATCCACCATATTGTTTGTCAAATGATTTTTCCATCATTTTATATGTATCTTCAAAAACCTTCATAGCCCATTTCTCAATACCTTTTACTTCACTACTTATATCCAACAAGTTTTGAGCAGTCTCTTTTACCTTTTTATTCTGATGATTAACAACAGCATCCTGAAATTCTTGTGCAGATTTCCTAATTTTCCCTTCTTCATTTTTCCACAATGTAGCTGTCTGAGTAAGAATATCTATTAACCCAGGGCGCCCCTGCTGACTTTGTCTTGGAAAATACGTTCCAGCAAAAAAAGGCTTCTTCTGCGGTGTAAGCAACAATGTCAAAGGCCATCCTCCTGCTCCTGTGAGCGCCTGACAATAAGTCATATACAAATGATCAATATCTGGTCGTTCTTCCCCATCCACTTTAATTGAAACAAAATGTTTGTTTAATAAATCTGCAACTCCTTGATCTTCAAATGATTCTCTCTCCATGACATGACACCAATGACAAGTAGAATAACCAATACTAATAAATACTGGTTTGTTTTCTTGTTCTGCTTTTACAAATGCTTCTTCACCCCAGGGGTTCCAGTCAATTGGATTATGAGCATGCTGGAGAAGATAGGGACTTTTTTGATTAATGAGCCGATTTGGTTGTTTTTCCTTGTTTATCATGAGTCAACCTCCATTTTTATTAAATGTTGGATATGCCATATTTAAGGTATAAAATATATTCTAAGTTAGTATGTCACGATTGGTAATATTTATATAAACACCCTAGGTATTTATTTTTATTTTCGTAGTTCACTAATTTTATATGGATTAAATATGCTAATTTAAAATTAAAGACGATTTTCAGGCCATATTAACCATTTTTAATTTAGAATATTCTTAGGTTTCTTAAGTCTTTAGTTAATCATATCCAATATTAGCATATTTGTAAAAATAACTATCAAGTTTTATATTTTGGTTCAAGCACCAAATATAAATTTTATTTCTTGCACACACAATATATTGTCCTTAGAATTTCCGATTTTAAGCTTATATTTCATGTATTTTCTGTAAAATAGGTTTTTAATATCCTAAGCAATTTCTTTCATATTAATAAATAAAACCGACTAAGGCCGCAACGCACAAAGTCGGTTAATCATAAACGTATATCTAATTTATTTATTTTTAACTGCTAACCTACGGGCGTGTTTTAATAAAAGTTTCTAGCAATAAGAGGAATTATTTTAAATTATACCAATCTGCAATTTCACCATTTTGCTCGGTCGTTGACGATTGAACATATTCGCTTCTTACGCCCTGGGAAGAAACAGTCACCCTTATATATCCCGCCGGCGGCAGAATCGTACCCGATTCGTAGCCATATTCAGGTGCGCTCTTAACAGTGTTTTCCTTTCCTCCCGGTTGGGGCACAAGCTGATAAGTGATTCCGTCAAGCTCCTGCCTGGCATAAAAATGATCATGACCGCGAAAGACAGCATTCACGCCATATTCCACCAACAGTTGATGGATGGGCTCTCCCCAGTCGGGGCGCATCTGGTCAAATCCATAGGTACCGTCAGCATTATAACCACCCCACTCGAAAAACTTGGCTTTCTCTACATTACCCCGCATATCTTTACCCTCGCCACCTACAAGATTGTGAATAAATACAAACTTGTACTCAGCCTTGCTGTTTTTGAGCGTATTAACCAGCCAGTCATATTGGGTCTTGCCAAGAGTATAGTTCCAACCATCCGTGTCCACCTGCGCTTTTTCTAAAGAATATGTGAAGGGATCAAGGACAATAAACTGAGCATCCCCCTTGACGAAGGTATAATAATTGGCTGTGGTTGTATTCCCAGTAAATGGTATGTTCTG
>JBAYAL010000227.1:0-3880 GCA_041669825.1 Eubacteriales bacterium
AAACCAACGGTATTGTCAATCGCCATTAGAATATATTCAGCATGCCTGGTATCATATCTGCTCTCAAGTGCAGGTTTTTTTTTAAGTGTTCCGTATAACCAACGGTATTGGTTAGTAGCCTCTTTCTGATTCCATCTATTGCGATACATTCCTACTCTTTCTACTGAATGATGCTCCGGCAGTAAAACATCACAAAATTGGCTAGGTTCATCAAAATGATAAGCAATATTGAAAATAAAGTCGATCTTTTTTAATGCTTCTATTGCTGTCTTATCATTGGCCATACTTGTTATAGGATTGGCAGCATGCAGCATCATCACCTTAACAGGATATTCAATGCTATATTTCTCTGGTTCCATTATAGATTTCCAAACCATGTATATCATGTTGTGTTTCATCGGGTACATCCCAGTCAAATCTAACTTTTGAGGTGGAAAAACGAAAGGTGCACCAACTACCTGAGTATAAAAGAAGTTGCTCGCTTTCAGCTCACCGTCTTCATCTGCTTTAAGAGTAGCCCAGCTTGCACTCTCAGTACCAAGCATTCCTCCCGGTACATCATAGCTTCCTAAGAGCAGATTTACTGTACCTAATGCCTTATACGCTTCTGTTCCCATCATATGCGTTGAACAACCTCGACCTGTATATATAGCAGCTCCTCGATGGGGGAATGTATAACCTTCTAGGTCAATTGTTGCTCCGATATGAGCCTCATTAATAAGATTATTGGCTATTTCCCTGATTTTCGCAGCAGGAATTGTAGTAATCTTCTCAGCCCATTCAGGCGTATATTTAACAACATAATCCTTGAGCAATTGGAAAGTAGGTTTTACTTCAACACCATTAACTGTATACGTTCCTGTTAGGGCATAGTCTTCTCCTTTGCTGCTGTCAAACGGAACAGCACAATTTTGAACTTCATCCCAAACGAGCGGCTTGCTAGTAACTGAATCCCTCATATAATCCTGCTGATATACCAATGTATCCTTAATTATTTCGGGTTTGTCTTCAATAAGATATGGCGCATTTGATCTGACCTTTAAAAACCATTCATCATACTTCCCTATCTCATGAAGAATGGTGTAAACAAGAGCTAATCCAAAAGCTGTATCTGTCCCTGGAAGAATAGGCACCCATTCTCCCTTATGAGCACTGGTTCTGCTAATAGGATTTACATTAACCACATGGAGACCCTTTTCCAGAGCTTCAGCATAGTGCAAAGTAGCACCACTCGAGGCCACCCAATCAGCCCCAAAATTTCTACCTACAACGACTAAATATTTGACGTATTCCAGATCAATTCTATCCAACATATGACCATTATAATGCAGTCCTGCAAAATGTTCGGGACAAAGTAATCCAGGAGTTTCAATCAAGTTAGGAGTTCCAAATCCAACAGCAAAAGGAACTTCAAAGGCCATAAAACCTTCCTCAAATCCAAATCCTGGCGTAACAAGAAAACTGCGTGGATCTGTATTTCTTACCTCTTTTAGTTTTTCCGCAACAGTGTTTATTGCTTCATCCCAAGTAATTTCCACCCATTTGGGATCTTGATCCAAGCCTTTTTCGGGATTTGTTCTTTTCATGGGACATTTTACCCTGTAGGGATTATATATATTATATGGAAAAGTCATTCCACGAGTACATAAATGCCCCTGATTAGTTTCACTATTAGGATCACCCTTTACTTCTGTTAAAACCCCGTTTACTATCTTGACTTTAGTGGCACATACCGGAAGATGGCAACCCGCACAAAAAGAAGACTTCCAAACTTCATTATTTGCATCAGTAGAATTACCTGTAGCAAATGCTTTTAAACTCGAAACTCCAATTCCGGAAGATAATCCTGCCAAAACAAGTGTTGAACCCTTTAAAAAACTTCTTCTGGAAATTTTACTTTGGGTTATTTTTTCAAACATCTAGATTTTCCCCCTTTCCAATTACCACATTCTTTAATATGCTAAAACACAAGTATCCCAAAGCTATTGTCCCTAATACTACAATTATTTCAATCATACTTACCCCAGGCTGAACTGATTTCTGCATTTCGGCAATACCGGCAACAGATTGACTAGCCCAAAGAAAAGAAAGTTTGGCAGAAATCACTCCTACTATGCTTAATATTCCTGTTAAAACATATGCTTTCTTATAATATAGAAATATTAAAGGAACTATAATTCCCAATACTATTGAGAATACCCAATAAATACTCGAATTTGATAACGCTGTCCATTGCAGCCCTAAGCGTCCGGCATTTCCCAATCCAGATAATAGCTCCGCTAATTGTACGATTAAAGAAAGTAATAGAGAAACCTTTATTCCATACATAAAAAAATTCGTCTTTTTAAGCCCAATTAGCACTGTAAAAGAAAAGCCAATTATTGCTGCTTGAATTATTGAAATAGCAGTTCCCATTGTAATTCCAAGCAATTCCTGGTTATTACTTTTTGTTACCAACCAAGCTTCAACAGTCAATAATACTATAGCAAGTATTACCGCTAAACAGCCAAACACAATATTACTATCTTCATTAGTTTTTTTCTTAAGAACAAAAATTGCGAAAAGCGCACAAATAAGCAATACCCAGAAATCAGCAACTATTGCTGCTGAAAAATTCATGCTAGTTACAATATTTATTAAACCTAGCGGTGCACCAACATCTGCAGTTATTACACATCCTGCAACAATTAATAAGGAAAGTGCACAAATTATAAGAGAAGTATGTTCTTTACGATTCCCAATTTTCAACAGATTCCTTATACCATATATACCAAACAATCCAGCTGCACCTGATGCCGAAGCAAAAAATACTGCAACGTATATACCCCAAGGAAATTGATTAGAATATCCATCAAAACCTGAAATAACCTGTTTTACCCACGCACCTAAACCAAGAACAAATAAGATTATGGCAATGATATCAAACGATGAATAATGCATTTTTAATCTGCCTTTGGGATTAGAAATAACAGTTTCCATAAAAATAAATCGCCCCTTTCAATAATTGTTAAAGACCAATAATTAATAACGAACAATTTTTTAAAAACCACCTTCTTCCATAATTAAGTCCTCTTGCCTTTTCTGATTAAAATAGTGCTTGCTTTACCCTTCACTTTTATATTTTCTTTATAAACAGATATGGTCTATACGTGAAAGTATTCACATATAGACATTGTGTCTGTTTCAAAAAAATCAAAACATACAGCATTATTTTAAATAAACTAACTCATTTAATTCCGCTCCAAATAATTTCTAACATTTCATACACATATTCTTCGTAATTAAAATCATGTTCTAAATTTATTATTAGATTCAATTTATTGAAATAAACAGCAACAATTATTTCAGCAATAGTACTACAATCTAGGCATTTATTTATTTGACCATTTTCTTGGCCTTTCTTCAAAATATGTGCATAAAACTCAATATTTTTTTTACGCACCTCTTCATCTTTTAAATATATCCAATCACGTTTAATAACTTCTTTATACTGAAATGACCCTATTTCTTTTAATAATTCATTGTTTTTATAATCACTAATTAAAAGTCTTGCGATTCTTGTTTGAACATCTAAATCGCTTGGCAATTCACTATTAAATTTTATTAGTTTTTTACGTAATTCTTTGCCGTATTTTAATAAAATATCTTCTTTAGAACGATAGTAATTAAATAATGTACTTTTAGATATTCCCGCACTTTTACAGATTTCAATTATTGTAGTATTATCATATCCATTTTCTTTAAATAATTTCATAGCTGAGTTATATATATTCATTTCTGTCTCGTACTTTTTAATAACTGTTCTACCTAGCCTCATTTTTTCTCCCCTTATTATTTTCTCTTATTTATTTTACTATAATATATCATAGCAAACTACAAA
>JBAYAL010000228.1:0-3878 GCA_041669825.1 Eubacteriales bacterium
GCAGAAAAGGTAATTGAAGATGATGATTTAGTTGATAACTTGCAGTTGGAAATTGAAGATAAATGCTTAACGATGCTAGCCCTACAGCAGCCGATGGCTGGTGATTTGAGGATAATAGGTACGGCTCTGAAGATTGTGACTGATTTAGAGCGAATGGCAGATCACGCCGTAGAAATTGCCAAGGTTACAATAAAGTTGCGAGGAGAGCCGTTAATTAAGCCTCTTGTCGATATTCCTAAGATGGCTAAATTAGCCCAAGAAATGGTTAGAGACAGTCTGACTGCTTATATAGAAAGAGATCCAGTCTTAGCACAGAACCTGATGATCAAAGAAAAGGAGGTCGATTATCTTTACGAACAAGTTTTTCAGGAATTGATACTGATTATGTCTAGGACTCCTTCAATAATACATCAAGGGGTATGCCTTTTGAGGGTAGCACAGTCTTTAGAACGAGTAGGAGACCATGTTACAAACCTTGGTGAATGGACAATATTTTTGACCACTGGAAAAAGAAAAGATTTAAATGATATCGATTAAAAAAGGGAGGTAAATTAAATGATTAAATCGAAAAAAACAGTTGCAATTATTGCAATGGTAGTTATGGTATTAGGTCTAGTAGCAGGTTGTAGTAGCAAGACAGAAACGGCTGTGCCTAAAGTTGAAAATGTGGAGATTACTATTGCTGGTTCTACATCTGTTCAACCAATTTCAGAGTTGTTAGCAGAGAATTTTATGCAAAACAACCCTAATATCAAGGTTAACGTACAAGGCGGAGGTTCTGGTGCTGGAATTAAAGCAGCCCAAACAAATGCTGCAGATGTAGGCGCTTCCTCAAGGGACCTAAAAACCGAGGAAAAAGGGTTAGTTGAAACTGTAATTTGTAAAGACGGTATTGCAATAGTGGTAAATCCTCAAAATCCAGTAAAAAACTTAAGTCTAGAACAAATTAGAAAGATTTTCACATATGAAATCACTAATTGGAGCCAAGTTGGTGGAGATGATCAGGAGATAACAGTGGTCACGAGAGAAGAGGGTTCCGGAACTCGTGGAGCGTTTGAAGAACTTGTAATGGATGAGCAACCTATTAGTGACAAAGCAATCGTACAAAATTCAACCGGGGCTGTTCGTACTACCGCTGCAGGCGATCCTAATGCAATTGGATTTATTTCTCTGGCTAGTATGGATGAAACAGTTAAAGCAGTTACTGTTGAAGGCGTTCAAGCTAGTGTAGCTAATATCCAAAATGGAACTTACAAGATTCAGCGTCCTTTCCTATATCTGACAACAGAAGAGCCTTCTGGAGCAATTAAGACTTACTTCGATTTTGTAATGTCAGCAGAGGGACAAAGCTTAATTGAAAGCGAAGGACTAATATCAGCTAAGTAGAAATTTTTAAACCAATAAAATTATTCTTAACAAGAAGCTCACTCATCGCCTAATAAATAATTAGGATGAGTGAGCTTCTTGTCAGTTAGTTAGTTAGTTAGTTAGTTAGTTAGTTAGTTAGTTAGTTAATTAATTTTGTTAATGTGCATTTTTTATTTTTCGAAAAAACACTATTGCTCGAAAGCTAGGAAGCAGAGGGAGTGATACTAAAAAGTAAAACGTTTAATATAATTATCTAATTGAGTGGAAGTATCGGCTAAAGATTCAGCCATAATGGCTACTTCTTGAGTTGATTTCATTTGTTTATCCATAGTGCTTGCTGCCTGTTGAGCAGCTGTAGAAAATTGGGAAGCTATAGAGGTAGCGTTATTTTGAACGGCAGCTAGGGATTCACTCTGAGTTTGCAGGTAATCTGCATTTGTGAGGTTTTCTTGAACTTTTTGTCCCGTGGTATTAATCACTTCATCAAGTAAATTTATTGCATTACCGGCTTTTTTAATAATGCTTTTTCCGTTTTCTACTTTGGATATTCCCTTTTTCATATCTTCTGCTGCTGAACGTACCATATTTTGCACATTAACGATAAGTTCCATAATTTGATTAGCTGATTTACTAGAATCATTGGCTAATTTTCTAATTTCTTCTGCGACAACAGAAAAACCACGTCCATGTTCTCCTGCTCTGGCTGCTTCTATAGCTGCATTAAGAGCTAATAGGTTAGTTTGATCTGAAATTCCGTTGATAAGTGAGACTATTTCTCCTATTTTACTGGCTTGTTCTTCTAAACTTCTAATTGAATTATTTGCTTGATTTGTTGATTCTGAAATAAGTTCCATTTCCTGAACTATATCATTTACTGCCTGTATTCCTTCTTGACTGGTATGTTTGGCAGAATTAGATGCTGATTGCACCTCCAGGGTGCTATGACGTATACGTTGAGAAGCTGCTTTAATTTCATTTACTTGTTCTTCTGCTTTTCTCATTCCTTCTATTTGTTCAATTGAACCTGCACTAAACTCTTGAAAGAGGGCAGCTAAATATTCATAACTATCAGCTAAGGCTTTTGTGTGAATAGCTTGGGATTTACTAATATTTTGAGATTTCTGGGAAACTTCATCCATGTCAGAAATGATGGATTTTATTCCCTTATTAACTTTATTAACCTCATAGGCTAAAGCAGATAATTCATCACAGGATTGTGGGCGGGCTTCTAATGTTAGATTTCCTCTGGTAATAGCCTTTGTAACTCTAAAGCTTTCATTAAGTGTTGATATAATTCTGTGGTGAAATAAATAAGAATAAATAACCCATAAAAACAAGGACGTGGTAGTAAATCCTATAGCAATAGGAGATAATGAATTAGCTATCCATCCACCACCAAGAATTAACAAGGGAATTGTTCCTAGAATAAACATATGGGCTAACTTACTCTTACGAATAGGAATCCCCATACGAAGAGCATATAGGTGTTTTCCATTTACTAAAATAGGACTTATAACATCAAGTAAGACTTCTCCAGTATCTCTGTGATAGATCTGAGTTATAGGTTTTGTAGATCTTACTACTCCTAGTTCATCTTTGGTAATAAAGCGGCCTTCTCTAAAACTGTTAGAATGAACTAAAGCTTGACCATCTAAACTATTTAATACTAAAAACTCGTTATCTCCTATGTTTTCCTCAATGACTTTTCGTAGAGGTGCAACAACTTGGCTCCAATCTCCTCTTTCGACTTGATTTAAAATATTCTCTATTTTTTTAGCAATTTGTGTAATTAGATTAATAGCTTGTTTCCGAATTATGTTACTTATTTGTATGTCTGATTTCTTTAGCATGAATAAGCCTCCTATAATAATATTACTTCGCTTTATTTGAAATATAGCTATGAATTTACATTATTAATAACAAAAATATAAATTCATAGCTATTATTGCTTTGTTTTTATTTTCTGATATTACTGTCTATTTATCCATGACAATCATGGATAAATAGGAGGTGCTATTTTACCCATGAAGGATAAAGTAATTAGTTTGATAACTGGGGTTTTAGTATTTTTATCTTTATAGATGTTTAGATATGGTACAGCTTGTTATTGAAAGATGAGGCTATTATTGATAATATAGTGTTAGTTAGTATATGAAATATTTCATATACTAGATTATTAAATAATAAGGTTAAGGCTATGGATATAAAAAGAGTATCAAATAAACAAATATTGTTTGCGCAGTTTAAGGAGCAAGAGCTTGAAAGGCAATTTTATAATAATGAAATAACAGATGCGCTAAAGTATTTAAAGCCTATTATTTTGATATTGGGCTTACTTTATCTGCTATTTATAATTCCTGATTATTTTTTAATAAAGGACTCGAATACTTTTACTTTAATTTTCTTAAATAGGTTACTAATTTTTTTGTTAGTTTTGATTTTATATGTTAAGTTAATCAGGTCAAAAGATTACTTCATTTTAGTCTATTGGTTTACCGCTTTTGAAATAA